>JAVLCL010000058.1:0-5733 GCA_031580825.1 Halothece sp. Uz-M2-17 | reverse complement strand
GCATCGGGGTTACCACTCCCCTTGTTTTCTCAGCACCCGCCTCAGCACAGTTATTAAACAGGCAAGTTGCCCAAAACCGTCGCGTTGCCATTCCCTCTGGTGTTTCTCTGCCAGTGCGCTATGAGGAAGCGGAAAAAATCGTTGTTCTTCCCGGAGAAACGGTTCCGGTTACCCTCAATATTGCTGCGAATATCAAAGATCGGCAAGGACGGATCTTGATTCCATATGGTAGTGAGTTAGTGGGAGAAGTCCAACCTGCCGGTGATGGGGCGCGTTTTGTTGCTCAGGAATTAAAAATTTCCGGCTCATCCTCACAACCAATTAATGCGACTTCTCAAGTGATTACCCGTCGAGAAACCATTGATCGGGGGGCAAGTACTGGTGATATTTTAGAAGGGGCTGCCATTGGCGCTGCTGCTGCAAGTGTTATTGCTGGCATCACCGGCGATCGCGCGATCGCAACGGAAGAAGTGCTGGGTGGTGCTGGTTTAGGGGCTTTAGGGGGCTTACTCCTAGGGAAAGATGAAGTGGAAGTCATCTCCATTGATCCCAACGAAGACCTTGATATTACCCTGAATTCTCGCCTTGCCCTGTCTTATTATTAAAGGTCAGCCAGAGTACTCAGCAGGGGGAAACTTCAGAGTCACAGTGGTTCCGTCTGTTGGGTTGGATGTGATCAAAAACTCCCCCTGATGGGATTCGACAATCCGTTTAACAATCGCTAACCCTAGACCACTTCCGGACGACTTAGTGGTAAAAAAGGGTTGAGTTAGCTGTGATAACAAGTGAGGCGGAATCGGATTACCATCGTTGTGTACTTTTACCAGCACTGCATGTTCTTGGCTAATTAACTGACAGGTAACAAGTGGGCTTGAATTGGAGGCTTCGAGAGCATTCGCGAGTAAATTAATCAAAACTTGTTTCAATTTTGCGCGATCGCCCCAAATTGCTATGGAATGAGAAGAAGAAAGCACTTGAATCGGATCTTCAACAGCAAATTGATGACCAAGGGTTGTCACCACTTCTGCAGCTAAAGCATACAAATCAACCTTTTCTCCTTCGATAATCTGGGGTTTGGCATAAAGGCGAATTTCCTCAAGGAGAGATTGTAACCGTTGGGCTTCCTCTAAGGCAAGTTGAAGGCGCATCTGTTCACGAGAGGGCAAATTCACTTGTTTTAGAGCATCTAATCCCATTAAAACTGTAGTTAGCGGATTACGAATTTCGTGAACAATCATGCTAGCCAGTTCACCCAACTCTGCTAAAGCTGCTGTTGCTTGCATTGCTTCTTGTTGGGCTTTTAATCGTTGAGAAATATCCCGCACTAAAGCCACAATACAAGGACGAGAATTAAACTTAACCACGGTTGCTGAAATTTCTGCGGGACGTTTTTCCCCAGACTTGGTTAAACAAGTCAGTTGGTTTGTCCAACCTTGACCAGACGTTAAAATTTCCCGACTAAATGCAATCAGCTTCGGCATTTCTTCGGGATGAATACTAGAAATGGAGACGGAATGCAATAATTCCTCATGAGAATAACCCAGTAGTTTTTCCGCTTGAGGATTCGCTTCCAAAATTTGATCCGCTTGGGGATCAATCACAAAAATAGCATCGTTAGACGCATTAAAAATTTTACGGAATTGTTGTTCACTCTGTTGAAATGTTATTAATTCCTCATGGAGTTGTTGGTTTTCTTGTTCTAATTCAGCAATGCGCCGTTGTTGGAGATCATCTTGAGAAAAGTCGATCTCACCTGAATGGGGGAAAGAAGACATGATAATTGCTTTTAAGGGCAAACAAGGGAAGGGTTTAGTACCGATTTTAAATTCGGTTCTCAGAAATGGCTGACCTTCCCCAGTTTTCAGTCATAAGATTTAAAATGCGGATTGAACGCCCACTGTCAATTGCCAATCGGTTTCTAATTGGGGTCCTTCTAAAGATTGATAAAGTGGAAATTCCAATTCTGCTGCTAAACGACCCCCCGGTAAAAAACTCTCAGGTAGATAAAGATTAGCTCCTAAACCTAGATCTAAGCGAGTTCCTCCCCGTAAATCGGGATCAGCTGTGGGAATCAGGTTGGGATTAAGAGCCGAATCTGCACCATCATAATCATCCCACGTTTCACCATCTAGTCTGAGAGAAACACTGACTTTTTCATTCATCCGACGCGCTATCCATCCCATCAGTTGATAGCGGTTGCCAACGGTATAATCGCGATCATTTTCACCTAAGCGTAAAACAGTATTGGCTTGCGCCCCCCATGACCAATCATCGGTTTGACCTAAATAGGTAATTCCGGGGCGTAAATCGAGAGTTCCGGAACCAATTTGCATCGGGTAAGGGAGAATAACATCATTTCCGGCTGGAGTATCATCCCGCTCATCAATGGAGCCAGTGGGAACACTAAACCCTAAGTTGAGATGAACACTTTGACGATCTTGGTTAAAAAGCTGATAGAGTCCAGAGAATTTAATATCGCCAATTCCGCTAGAGTTGGTTGTAAACTCTGTCCCCATGCGGGTAACATGATCCATTTCTTTGACGACGAAAGGAACCATTGCCATTAACGTGAGGTTATCCGTCGGCGCGTACATTGCACCCAACATATGCATTTGCATGGTCATGTCATCTGGTGCAACCATGAAGTCTTCTAGAACATCGTTGGTACTAAGATCTTCCGTTCCATCGCGGTTTCCATCCATGGACATGAACATATACCGATAAGAGAGCATCCATTCTCCTTGACCATGAACATGATCTCCCATTACCCCAAGGGGAGCGTGTCCATCGGGTCGCCCAGATGTCCATTCATCGGGTGCAGCGTGTTCATCGCTATGAGCAAGGATTAAATTCGTCGGTTGAAAGGGAAAGCCATCCTTTTCATTTTCATTGATGCTTAGGTGTCCTTCAGTTAGCGGTAGGGAAATGAATTGAATTGAAACCTCAGAACGGTTCAGTTGGATAGGCGCAATGGTGTTCGTGTTTTGTAAACGATAGTTATTCTCAGAAACTGGGGTAACCGTAATAGCGCGATCAAGTTCAGTCCCTCTAATTGCAGTTAAAGGTTGTGTTTGTGACAATGCTGGGAGGGGAATTAATAAGGAAAAAGCAGCACTGAGCAAGAACCAGTTACACTGAATCATATTATTGTTGTTTGAATTAAAATTGCAATTGAATCCAGTGCAGAATAAAGAAATTCTCAATTACAGTCAAAAGACAATCTGTCGAAATACAGTCTTGAAAACATGACTAATAACCAACTTTAATCACGTTTCATTAGGTATTGTTGGCTGTTTCAGACCCTACCTTGCCAAACCCCCTCTAATTACGCTATAAATAAGATTAGTAACTTTTCTGAGCTTGTCCCCTCTGCGAGAGCGAACGAATAACAACCAGAGAAGTTATAGCGTAGCATTTGAAAAATTTATCGTAAGCAAATTGAATTTATGACTAAGCAAGTAGCTCACCCAATGGTGAAGTTGCAACGTCAAGTGCAGTCACTGATTAATTCCAAACTGCTCAAGCCGACTGACAGCATCTGGAAAATTGCACTCCTCTATGGAAACGAATGGTCTTATTGGAAAAATGAACTCCTAGAGTTTGGTTATTCCATGCAAGATCCGGTTCAAGAACTGATTGCAGTTGATGAATGGGATGAGGAATAACTTGACTCAAGTTAGTTTCCTTCTGCAATTTATTAGTAATCACTATTTTGACCCATTTGCAAACCCTTGAGTTCTTCCCATTTTCATCCTGACACAATTGAAACTGTCCGTAACCAAGCTGACATTGTTGATGTCATCTCGGATTATGTCGTGTTACGAAAGCGGGGAAAAGATTATCAAGGGTTATGCCCTTTCCATGAGGAAAAAACCCCTAGCTTCACCGTTAGCTCTAGCAAACAACTCTATTATTGCTTTGGCTGCGGGGCTGGGGGTAATGTTTTTAAGTTTCTCATGGAGTTGGGAAAACAGTCTTTTAGTGAGGTGGTTTTAGATTTAGCCCAACGCTATCAAATTTCAGTTCAAACCTTAGAACCGGAACAACAGGAAGAACTACAACGAGAACTTTCGGTTCGGGAACAGTTATATGAGATTTTAGCGGTAGCGGGGAACTTTTATCAGCATGTTTTGCATCAGCCGGAAGGAGAAACCGCCCTTGAGTATTTGCAGACAAAACGCCAATTGCAAAAGGAAACCCTGCAAACTTGGGGACTGGGTTACGCGCCTTCGGGTTGGGAAACCTTATATCGCTATTTGGTGGATCAAAAACGATATCCTGTGGGGTTAGTGGAACAAGCAGGATTAATTCAACAACGGAAGTCGGGAAAAGGATATTATGATCGATTTCGCGATCGCGCGATGATTCCGATTCGAGATGCCCAAGGACGCACCATTGGCTTTGGGAGCCGAACCTTGGGAAATGATGAACCAAAGTATCTCAACTCACCCGAAACGCCGTTATTTGACAAAAGTAAGACGCTGTTTGCATTGGATCAAGCACGAGATGCGATTCGGAAAGAAGACCAAGCGATTATTGTTGAAGGCTATTTTGACGCGATCGCGCTTCATGAAGCGGGAATCAAACCCGTCGTCGCCTCATTAGGAACAGCCCTTAGTGAAGACCACATCCGTCAGTTATTACGCTACACCGAATCGAAACAAATTATCTATAACTTTGATGCGGATCAAGCAGGAGTCACGGCGACACAACGGGCGATCAAAGAAATTGAACCCTTAGTCTATTCCGGACAAGTGCAACTGCGGGTTTTAAATCTTCCTGGTGGAAAAGATGCAGACGAGTTTCTCAAAAGCAGTCCTGAGGCAGCACAAGCCTATCGTCAGCAACTGGAAAAAGCCCCTTTCTGGCTCGATTGGCAAATTCAACAGCTTCTACAAGATAAAGAAATTAATCAGCCAGATCAAATACAAAAGGTAACAGAAGAAATTGTCAAGCTGTTGAATCATCTCCAAGATGTAACCCTACGAACCCACTATCTTCGTCACTGTGCTGAGTTATTAAGTCAGGGAGACTCCCAACTGACTCCTCTTTATACCGAAACCCTACGAAATGCCCTGAAAAAGCCCCAAGGGACAAAAAAACCGCAACAGAAACCCACATCCACACAAAAACAAGTCCCCTCTTTTCCCACAGAAAGTCAACTTCTCGCCCAAGCCGAAGCCTTATTATTGCGGGTGTATCTTCATTGTCCAGGGTATCGAGAAAGAATTATAGTCACTTTAGAAGAAAAAGATTTACTCTTTAGTTTGTCGCCTCACCGTTGGTTATGGCAACAAATTTTAAGTTTAGAAGAAACCTATGATTTTAAGAGCGATTATCAGGGGAGAAATCGGTTATTAATCCAGTTAGAAAATGAAGTCAGTCAGTTTCCAGACTATGAGAAACAGTTAAAAACAATTATTCAATTACAAGAAACAACTAGTACTGATTTACAACGTCCAGGCTTAGTTTTACGAGCAGCGATCGCGACATTAGAACAAACCGCTTGTGAGAAACAAAAACGTTATTGTTTACAACAATGGCAACAGCTTGATCCCAATACTGATGAAGCCACGCTTAATTATTATTTAAAACAATTTTACGAAGCGCAACGACAGTTAGAAGTGTTGAAACAACAACGCCAGTTTTCCATCAACGAGATTATTAATCCCACAGGATTAAGCTAAGACGCACTTAAATGGGGCATTCTTGCAATTAGCTGGAAAGGCTGAT
>JAVLCL010000609.1:0-1654 GCA_031580825.1 Halothece sp. Uz-M2-17 | reverse complement strand
GGGTAATTCAGCGACCAAGATGGTCGCACTACAATGGTTCTGCAATTCCTGATGTTTTGATTTAAATAAATACGTAACAGCTTAGCATTGCCCACCCTAACAGTTTTTTTTCCAGCAGACCCTAACTTAGAATCCATAAGATTATTCCTGCAATTAATGCGCCGAAAAAGGTATTAATAATATTAACAATTTCATTGGTTAAGAAATCGAATTTTTCTTGTAACGTTGCTCCAATTAAACTTTCTAAATTGGTAGCGATAAAAGCAGCAATCATACAGTAAAAAATCCCGATCGCTGCGATAAAACCAACGCTCCAACCCACAACAGCAATCACAACTGAAGCCAATAATCCGGCTAGAGTTCCTTCTAAACTAACTGCTCCTTCTGTCCCCGGAACAACCGGTTTTAAAGTTGTAATTAAAAAGGTTCTTTTGCCGTAGGCTTTCCCGACTTCACTGGCGGTTGTATCGGATAATTTGGTACTAAAACTTGCCACATAAGCTAATAATAAAATGGGGGTGGGAATAATTTGTAAATCACTGATTTCATTAAAAGCAACTCCGATCGCGCAAATGGTTGCAATGAATGCCGATCCCCAAACATTTTCCGGTCCCCGTGCGCCAGAACGCTTTTCGGCAATGCCTGCTGCTTCTTTTTGGGCTAAACCAATCCGTGTTACGGCTGATCCCACTAAGAAATAAACCATGACAATCGTATAGCCTTGCCAACCTAATGTTCCCCAAATGATTACTCCTAATAACCAAGCATGGGCGAGTCCGGCTGGGGTTAGTAATTTTTTCGGAGCGATGATTGCAATTAAGCATAAGATAGTGTTAAGCGCGATCGCGCTCAGCCAGGGGATCAAAATGGGGGGAAGGTTGCTCATTGCCCGTTTTTAAATTAAATTTGCCACAATAGTAGGCGATCGCGCTGTCTATTAGCAAGAGGAAAAGATTATGCAAACTCCGATTTTTCATCTCGCGATTCCCGTCCACAATATGAGCGCAGCAAAAGATTTTTATGTGGAAGGTTTAGGCTGTGAAATGGGAAGAGAAACCGATCGCGCCATGATTTTAAACTTCTATGGACATCAATTGGTGGCTCATCTAACCACGGAAGAATTAACCCCGCAACAAGGCATTTATCCCCGTCATTTTGGCATGATTTTTCCCACAGAAGCGGACTGGGAAACCATATGGGAACGAGCCAACCAAAACCACTTAAAATTCTATCAATCGGCAAAACATCGCTTTCCGGGGGAACTTACTGAACACCGCACCTTCTTTTTAGAAGACCCCTCTTATAATCTGCTGGAGTTTAAATATTATCGTCATGCTGATGCTATCTTCGGCGGACGGACTTTAGCTGCAGTGGGAGATCGAGATTAAAGAGAGTTTGTTGATCAATAAGGAGAAATACCGTGAACCGTCTCGCTCACTCTAGTTTATCCCTTGGCATTGCCTTCAGTAGTTGGTTCTCCACCCTCGCGTTACCCATCCCAACCGCCTCCGTACACGCCCAGACCACAGAAACGGTCATCCACGTTAATCCTCAGATTGGAAACGATGAAAGTGGAAAAGGCAGTCGTGCTCGTCCTTATCAAACTTTAACGCGCGCGATCGCTGCTGCCCCGGCTAAAGCAGTGATTCAACTG
>JAVLCL010000057.1:0-10966 GCA_031580825.1 Halothece sp. Uz-M2-17 | reverse complement strand
CGGCAAACCGTTGCTCTTCCCTTTTGGGGGATTGGTGGTTTAGGGTTATTATTTGGAATTTCTTTTCAACAACCCTTTGATTTCATTGCAACCGCGATCGGATTTTATACCGCCTATCAAATCCAAAAATGGGGCTGGAAATTACAAGCAAAACGACTGGTGATTAAAACATTCGATGAAATTGAAGCGAAGGTTCAAAATGTGACCAGTGACCAAAGAACAAATAACGAATAACAAGTTCGGTGATGGCAAACTGGGACAACTGGACTTGATTAATTCTTGCAATACTCCTCACCCCCCTCCCCTTCTCCTCCTCACCACGATCAATCGGTAGCAAACATTGATCAACTTGAGATCAGGGATGGCAAAGATGTCAATGATTAATAAGACCTATTAAGATTTAATTCGCACAGATGTATTTTAGACCGTGCTTATTTTCTAATAGTAAATAGAAGTTGAGCCAAGTGATTGCAAAGTAAACTTCAGTAATCGCAAAAATTATTTTAAGCAGGCTCGCGATCGCGCTGGCTACAGGTGTAGTGTGGCAGCAGTTTTTCCTGTGGAAAGCGCGTCAATGCCAAACACTGCTCCTGATTTTATACCATGAAAACTGCAACGAAGACAACTCAAACTGAGCAATTTCCAAAAGAAAAAAAAGAAAAAGATAAACGGTTTCGCGTCCTTGACGTGACCATGAAACGATCTCAATATCGGCAAGATGCGTTAATTGAAGTCTTACACAAAGCACAAGAAGCATTTGGTTACCTAGAGGAAGATGTCCTCACCTATGTTGCCAAGCACCTGAAACTCCCCTTAAGTCGGGTCTATGGGGTCGCAACCTTCTACCATCTCTTTCTCCTCAAACCCAGTGGTGCTCATACTTGTGTGGTTTGTCTGGGCACAGCATGTTATGTCAAAGGCAGCGACAAAATCTTATCCAATCTAGAAAAAGAATTCCAAATCACCGCCGGAGAAACCACCGCAGATGATCAAGTTTCCTTACTAACCGCTCGCTGTATCGGGGCTTGTGGCATTGCCCCAGCAGTCGTTTTTGATGGCACCGTTGCCGGACAACAAAACTCCGAGAGCGTCAGTAAAAAATTACACCAATGGCAAGAGGAGAAATAATATGGAATGGGCAGAATTACAAGACTGGGCTGAGCAAGCACGACAAAAAAGAAAAACCATTCGTATCCATTGCTGTACCTCCACCGGTTGTCAGGCTTCCAGTTCTCTCGCGGTAGAGGAAGCTATGAAAAAAGCCGTCAAAGCATCTAACCTAGACGCAGATGTACAAGTGGTGGGTGTGGGCTGTATGGGCTTTTGTGGTCAAGGTCCGATTGTGGAAGTGGAAAATAGTCAAGATCCTGACCAGTATCAACTTTACGAACAAGTAACCCCCGAACAAGCCCCATCTATTATTAAAGGATTACAAGGAGAAATTGTCACCGCAACCCCCAGTCATCCCGAACATCCCTTCTTCAGCCATCAGCTAAAAATTGTCCGAGAACATAGTGGCAAAGTCGATCCAGAAAGCCTTGAAGACTATCTTGCGGTTGGCGGATACCAAGCCCTGCACTATAGCCTTTTTGAAATGTCACCAGAGGAAGTGGTGCAAGAAATTACTCGTTCTGGATTACGCGGTCGCGGTGGGGCTGGCTTTCCTACGGGGTTGAAATGGTCAACCGTGGCAAAAATGCCCCCTGGTCAAAAGTATGTCATTTGTAACGCCGATGAAGGGGATCCAGGTGCATTTATGGATCGGAGTGTGTTGGAGAGTGACCCCCATCGCGTTTTAGAGGGAATGGCAATTGCGGGCTATGCGGTGGGAGCAGACCACGGTTTTATTTATGTTCGCGCTGAGTATCCTTTAGCGATCACTCGCCTTGAAAAAGCAATTAAGCAAGCGAAACGGAATAATGTCCTCGGTTCGCAAATTTTTGGGTCTGCCATTAATTTCTCCGTCGAAATCCGCGTTGGGGCGGGTGCGTTTGTTTGTGGGGAAGAAACCGCGCTCATTGCCTCTGTTTCTGGTGGACGAGGCACACCCCGACCCCGTCCCCCCTATCCGGCTGTGGTGGGTCTTTATGGTAAACCTACGTTAATTAATAATGTGGAAACGCTGGCGAACATTGCTCCCATCATCACGAAAGGAGCAGACTGGTATGCCAGTATTGGTATTGGGAAAAGTAAAGGCACGAAAATTTTCTCGCTCACAGGAAACGTGGTTTATAACGGTTTAATTGAAGTCCCCATGGGCATCAGCCTGCGGGAAATTGTGGAAGAAATGGGGGGAGGGGTTCCCAATGGCGGTCAAGTGAAAGCGGTGCAAACGGGGGGTCCCTCTGGAGGCTGTATTCCTGCGGATCAACTCGATATTTCCGTGGATTACGAATCCCTCTCCGCAGCCGGTTCCATGATGGGGTCTGGTGGCATGGTCGTTATGGATCAAGATACCAGTATGGTGGGGGTTGCCAAGTATTACATGGAATTTTGTCAAGAAGAAAGCTGTGGCAAGTGCATTCCTTGTCGGGCGGGAACCGTACAAATGTACGATCTGCTCAAAAAATTACTCGCCGAAAAAGCGACGGAAGCTGATTTAGACCAATTGCAAGAACTCTGCGACATGGTGAAATCGACCAGCTTGTGTGGGTTAGGGCAAACCGCTCCCAATTCGGTATTGAGTACCTTGCGCTATTTTGAGTCCGAATATCGAGACCTGCTACAGCCCTCGATGAGTAAAGTATAACGTCAGACTGGAGAGGAGAAAATGGCAGTTACAACGCTGACAATTGATGAGGTTGATGTCGCAGTGGAGTCTGGATCCACGATTTTACAGGCTTCACAAGAAGCGGGAATTCATATTCCTACCCTATGCCACCTAGAAGGGGTTTCTGATGTGGGCGCGTGTCGTCTGTGTTTGGTAGAAATAGAAGGAATTAATAAGTTGCTTCCCGCTTGCGTGACGGAAGTGCGTGAAGAAATGCAAGTCCATACCAATACCCCCCGTTTGCAAAAATATCGGAAGATGGTGGTGGAAATGCTATTTGCCGAGGGGAATCATGTTTGTGCGATTTGTGTGGCAAATAATAACTGTGAGTTACAGGATTTAGCGGTTGAGGTAGGGATGGATCATTCCCGTTTTGCCTACCGTTTCCCTAGTGACCGAGATGTGGATGTATCTCATGAACGTTTTGGCATAGATCGCAATCGTTGTGTGTTATGTACACGCTGTGTACGAGTTTGTGATGAAATTGAAGGAGCGCATGTTTGGGATGTGGCGCAACGAGGCGAACAGAGCAAAGTGGTGACGGGCTTAAATCAGCCTTGGGGAGACGTGGATGCTTGTACCGCTTGCGGAAAGTGTGTTGATGCTTGTCCCACGGGGGCGATTTTCCGGAAAGGGGTAACTGTTGCCGAAATGCAGCGCGATCGCGCCAAGTTAGAATTTTTAGTGACCGCACGGGAGAAAAAAGAATGGACAAGATAAAGTTTGCAACGATATGGCTGGCGGGATGTTCGGGTTGTCATATGTCGTTTTTAGATTTGGATGAATGGCTCATTGAACTCGCCCAGCACGTGGATATCGTCTATTCCCCGGTGGGATCGGATTATAAAGAGTATCCTGAAAATGTGGATGTCTGTTTAGTGGAAGGGGCGGTTGCCAATGAGGACAACCTGGAACTGATTCAAGAAGTCCGCAAGAAAACAAAACTTTTGGTGTCCTTTGGGGATTGTGCAGTAACGGCAAATGTCCCCGCCATGCGGAACTTACAAGGGCAAACGGATGGCACTCTCAAACGCTGTTACTTGGAATTGGGAGACGATTCGCGACAACTTCCCAATGCCCCTGGGATTGTCCCCGAATTATTAGATGAAGTGCGTCCTGTGCATGAGGTGGTCAATGTGGATCTTTATTTACCCGGTTGTCCCCCTTCTGCTAAACGGATTCAAAGCGCGATCGCGCCGTTACTAGAGGCAAAAAAACCAGACATGACTGGACGAGAAATGCTCAAATTTGGTTGAGATATAGGAGAAAAATAATGGCAAAAACAGTAACAATTGATCCCGTCACTCGCATCGAAGGTCACGCCAAAATCTCTGTCTATCTCAATGACGAGGGAAAGGTGGATAATGCACAGTTTCATGTGGTCGAATTTCGCGGGTTTGAGAAATTCTGTGAAGGTCGCCCGATGTTTGAAATGGCAGGAATTACCGCCCGCATTTGTGGCATTTGCCCCGTGAGTCACCTCCTCGCTTCGGCAAAAACAGGGGATAAAATTCTTGCGGTACAAGTTCCCCCCGCCGGGGAAAAATTGCGACGGTTGATGAACCTCGGACAGATTACCCAATCCCATGCCCTGAGTTTCTTTCATCTCAGCAGTCCTGACTTTTTATTAGGCTTTGATAGTGACCCGCAATCGCGGAATGTATTTGGTTTGATCCAGTCTGATCCCGAACTAGCGCGGGCGGGTATTCGCTTGCGACAGTTTGGACAAAAAATTATTGAGATTTTAGGCGCACGAAAAATTCACGCTGCATGGGCGGTTCCTGGTGGCGTGCGGACTCCCTTATCCGAAGAGGGGCGCAATTGGATTTTAGAGCGTCTTCCCGAAGCCCGACAAACCACAGAGCAAGCACTGGCGTTATTTAAGAAACTACTCGATCAGTTTTCTACTGAAGCCGATGTTTTTGGCAAATTTCCCTCTCTCTTTATGGGGTTAGTTGCGCCAGATGGCACTTGGGAACATTATGGCGGTCAGATTCGTTTTATGGATAGCGAAGGCAATATTGTCGCTGATGGCTTACATGAGGATAATTACGCTGATTTTATCGGAGAAGCCGTGGAGCCTTGGTCTTACCTGAAATTCCCCTACTATAAACCCATGGGATATCCGGATGGGATGTATCGGGTGGGTCCGTTAGCGCGGGTGAATATCTGCGAACGATTTGGCACAGAGGCAGCAGATCGAGAATTACAAGAATTGCGCGATCGCGCTGGAGCAAGAGTTGTCACCTCGTCTTTCTTCTATCACTATGCGCGGTTAGTGGAAATTTTGGGCGCGATCGAGCGGATTGAACAGTTCATGTATGATCCTGATTTAATGTCTTCTCGGGTGCGTGCAGAAGCGGGGATTAACGCCTTAGAGGGAATTGGGGTCAGTGAAGCCCCCCGGGGAACACTCTTTCACCATTACAACGTCAATGAAAATGGTTTGATTGAAAAAGTGAACCTGATCATTGCCACGGGACAAAATAACCTTGCGATGAATCGAACCGTCACCCAAATTGCGCAACATTATATTAATGGCAATGAAATTTCCGAGGGAATGCTCAACCGCGTTGAGGCTGGGATTCGCGCCTTTGACCCCTGTTTAAGTTGCTCCACTCATGCCGTCGGTCAAATGCCCTTACAGATTCAACTCTTTGATCGCGATCGCGCTCTGGTTAATGAGGTTTACCGCGATTAACTTTTTCTAGTAACCGCTAACGTACGTAGCCGATTTAAAGCAGCAGCCAGTTCAAACCGACGGAAATACGCTAAATCATGTTGAGGGGACGGGGTAATAATATCCAGTCCCTTTTTGTCAATATCGGCTAAAACTAAATCTAAAATCTCCGTCAGCGTCCGTTTCCCGTCTAAATATTGCTTTTTCGCATAAACAATGGCAGCAGCGATCGCGCGCAGTTGACTTTTATCTACCAACTGTTCTACCGCAGCCAAATCAATGTCTTCATTGCCAAAAGACACCTCATCATCATCACGAACTTTCACATTGACATCCTTTTTCCCGCGACTGGGATCAATACTATCGGCTAAAGGAATGCGAGGGGTAATGGTGCCAAAACTCTCTCCCCCTTCTGCTGAGCGTTCTGTACGATTTTCTTGAGCGATGATCTTGGCTTTTTCTGTAACCTCATAGGGTTGAAAATTCTCCATGGCAATGACGGTATCCGCCATATCAAAATAATCACCACTTCCGCCCATAACAAGAATCGTTGAAACCTGATAATCTCGATAAAGCAGTTGAATCTTATCAATAAACGGCGTAATCGGTTCTTTATCTTTACTAATTAACTGCTGCATCCGATGATCTCGGATCATAAAATTCGTCGCCGTTGTATCTTCATCGACTAACAAAACGTTTGCCCCTGCTTCCAAGGCTTCGATAATATTCGCTGCTTGGGACGTGCTACCACTGGCATTGGGACTGGAAAAATCAGTTGTTGACCGTCCTTGGGGGAGTTGGTTAATAAACGGAGAGATATCCACCCCGACCACGTTTCGACCATCTTCCGCGCGAATTTTCACCGCATCAGGATTCATCACCACTAACTCTCGTCCATCATCAGGAATATGATTATAAACGCCTAATTCTAACGCTTGTAAGAGAGTCGATTTACCGTGATAGCCCCCGCCAACAATTAAGGTGATGCCTTCGGGAATACCCATGCCTTCTACGGTTCCGCGATTGGGACACTCAAAACTAACTTGTAACGCTGGGGGAGATTGAAAGGGAACAACATTTTTATCGGCTAAAGGACGATCATCCACGCCACTGCGACGGGGTAAAATTGCCCCATTGGGAACAAAGGCGGTTAAATGCCGTTGCGATAACTGTTCTCGCAACCAGTCGGCATCTTCGGCGGTTTCCACATGATGACGAATCGCTTTCGGACTCAGAGATTGATAAAGCAGGGCTTGATCCACAATTTCAGGGATATCCTCACACAACATTTCTGCTGCTTGACGACCTAAAATGCGCCGTCCTTTTGCCGGGAGTCCTGTAATAAAGCGCACCTCAACTGTTTTTTCATCAACCAGTACCGAACTGCGCTCTAAAATTTCTTGTCCGATATTGGTAATGGCAATTAAACCACTTTTTCCCGTTCCTCTAGAAGAACTCATTTTTCCCGCCACTTGGCGAAACTGACGGGTGAGGTAATCTCGCAGTGCAATTTCCCGACTGGGAGACTGATAGAGAAACTCTGGAAACTGCGCGATCGACTGGGGAATTTGCACTCGTAACTGGGAAGGAGAGGCAAACGGATCGCCTTGGACGTAATCAATAATCAGCGTAAAATCCAGAAAATCATAACGTCCTTTAATATCTTTATAAGCCTTGTAGCTAGCGTTATCTAATTGTTGAAGTTTTGAACGGAGTTGGTCTTGAGTTTGCATAATCCTTAGTCGTTAGTCATTCGTCACTGGTCACTGATTCCGGAGTCTCCTAAAATAACTTAATGTACGATTTTGAAATAAAGCTCATGGCGCAAGCAAAAATTGGTGTAATTGGGGGGAGCGGACTTTATCAAATGGAAGCCCTCCAAAATATCGAAGAAGTCAAGTTAGAAACCCCCTTTGGTGATCCCTCTGATGCTCTGATTGTTGGCACGTTAGAAGGAACGCGAGTGGCTTTCCTCGCCCGTCATGGACGCAATCACCACCTGATGCCCACAGAGTTACCCTTTCGGGCAAATATCCACGCCATGAAGCAACTGGGGGTAGAATATATCATTTCTGCATCTGCTGTCGGCTCTCTTCAGGAACAGATTAAACCATTAGATATGGTTATTCCGGATCAATTTATTGATCGCACGCGCGATCGAATTAATACCTTTTTTGGGGATGGCATTGTTGCTCATATTGGATTTGGTGATCCAGTATGTGAAAAGCTAGGAGATATCTTATATGATTCAATTTCTTCTCTGCAATTAGAAGAGGTTATCTCTCATCGCGGTGGAACCTATGTCTGTATGGAAGGACCTGCCTTCTCTACTAAAGCAGAATCTTATCTCTATCGCAGTTGGGGTGCAGCAGTGGTCGGCATGACAAATTTACCGGAAGCGAAACTTGCCCGAGAAGCAGAAATTGCTTACGCCACGCTAGCCTTAGTCACAGATTATGATTGTTGGCATGAGGATCATGATAGTGTCTCTGTCGAGATGGTGATTGAATATCTGAAGAAGAATTCTATCAATGCGCAAAAGGTGATTAAGGAAGCAGTTCGTCGCATTAACGAAAATCCCCCTATTTCAGAGGCACATTCGGCACTGAAAAATTCGATTATAACGCCACTAGATAAAGCTCCCACGGAAACTAAAAAGAAGTTAAGCATCTTTTTAGAAAAGTATTTGCAAGGATAGGAGCAAGGTTAAAGGGAACTATAGTCTCCCTTTTCTACTCTCCTCGGGTTTGTAATTGAGCAATTGCTATTCAATAGCAATATTATTTTTTCTTATTTTTTCTTCTTACCAAATAGTCCTCCTAGTAACCCACGATTACTCCCTTTTTTGTCATTGGTTGCTTTACCACCACTCTCTGTTCCTTGTTTTAAAAGTTTTTCTAAGACTCGTTTTCCTTCTAAAGCCATTTCATTTTTCGGATCAAGTTGCAGGGCTTTATTGACATGAATTTTTGCCATTCCCAGTTGATTTTGTTTGACATAAGCCAATCCTAATAAAGTATGAGCTTGACTATTACGGGAATCTAATTTCAACGCTTCCCGTAATTCCATAATCGCTTTTGTATAATCTTGTTTATCAATAAACTGTTTGCCTCGACGGATATAGGGCTCAACTAATTTTGCTGTTTTATCTTCCGGTGAAGGCTGTTCTTTTGTTTCTTTTGAGGAGGTATCATTAACAGAGTTCGGTTTTGTATTCTCTGTTGCATTGCTTGTCTTCGTGTCTGCTGAAACTGCTTTTTCTACACCAACTGCACCGCTATTGAGTTTTAGATAAACTAAATTAAATTCGCTAATTAAAGCAATTTTTTGCAGAGCCTGATGTAAATTTTTGTATTGCTGATTGCTAATGGCACTGAGATATTTCTGATAAACGAGATCAATATTTCCCTTTTCCGCTGCCTGGAGTAATTCTTGAGCTTTTTTACTTTTGAGACGTAATTGTCCCTCTTGAGCAACACGAGCCCCAACTTGTTGTAAAACTAATAAATGTTCGCTACGAGCAGATTTATCTTTAAATAAGTGCTCATAAGCAGGATTGACTAATTTAGATAATAATTGATCAGCAAGCTCATTTTCTTCCACCGTACTTAAGTGTCTTACATCTGGAAAAAGGAGACGAGTGATTTTTAAATAATTTTTACGAACTTGATCCAAAGAAGCACCAATTGGAAGTCCAAGAACAGCATGATAATCAACAACATTAAACTGAAATAGTCCACATTTAATTGGTGCAAGTGTTGGCATTGGAGACTCCTGTTACGACAGTACTAAAAAAGCTAACTCTAGTATGGTTGATTTAACTCACGAAGCCTGTGATCTGTGATTTATTCTATCTTAAGGAAAAAATTGCTTTGGGCATCTAACGGAGAAGGAAATCTTAGCTTAGTGCGGTGTATGAAGTAGTGCCTGACTCAGTTCAGAATGTAAACTTTGATTCGTGGCAAGAATTCTGCCCTCGCTTAGGGAAACAGGACTTTCATCATAAGCACTGATTTTTCCCCCAGCTTCTTGAACCAAAACCATTCCTGCAGCGATATCCCAAGGAGACAGTCCCCGCTCCCAATAGCCATCAACTCGTCCACTGGCGACATCGGCTAAATCAAGGGCTGCTGACCCACTGCGCCTCACGCCTTGCGTTAGATTAGTGAGATGGCAAAATTCTGCATAGTTATTATCACTGGTTTCACGACGATCATAAGCAAAACCGGTTACGAGTAAACTTTGGGCAAGGTTATCGGTTTTAGAAACATGAATGGGCTGACGGTTACAAGTCGCTCCTAAAGTATGAGCAGCCTGAAAGAGTTCCTCCCGAGCGGGATTATACACTACGCCTACTTTAGGTATGCCAGAGATGAGTAAACCAATGGAAACTGCATAAATTGGATATTGATGAGCATAATTCGTTGTGCCATCGAGGGGATCAATTGCCCAAAGATATTCAGCATTGTTTTGTCCCAATGAGCCGGATTCTTCCGCTAAAATACTGTGAGTGGGAAAATGACGCTGTATAATTTCTAAAATTACTGCTTCCGAAGCGCGATCGGCATTAGTGACTAAGTCTCCAGAACGTCCTTTTTCCTCAATTTGACTGAGATTCCCCCAATAATTTTGAAGAACTGCTCCTGCAGCCAGTGCTGCTTCTGTCGCAATTTCTAAGTAGCTTTTGAGTTGCTCTGTTGTGTCCACCAAGTATAATCCCAAAAAATAAAACAACTGCCTTGATATTTTGACATTCTCTGGGTTTCATTCAAAGCTGAAACTTCTTAACCTCAAGACAATCAGATCGAGATTGAGGTTACTCTCTAGTTGAGTGCACCTAAGGTTAAAGATGGACAAGCAAATTAAGTTAAGCTATCTGCGATTAAAACAGGTTGGGCAATTTAGAAAAACTATTCAACTGCATAAGCTACTTGTAAAGCCCAGACAATTAAAGCAGCGATCGCGCCAAGAACAACAATAGAAGAAACAGCAACCACTACAGGCTTATCCGCGCCACTAAACTTCATAATTCCGCGATCGAGATCAGACATGATATTTGACTCCTTCTATTCCGAAATAACTTTTAACAATTCAATCTTATCAAACCTTTGAAAAAGTCTATAATCAACTCCAACAGGTTTAAAGCCTGTAATAATCTCCCTTAAAGTTGAGTTTCAAAGCATTTCTAGCTATAGTGAGCAATTAAGAGTTAAGTTTTTTCCCTGAGAAGTGAGCAATGGAACTGGTGGAATGTTATCGGTTATTAGAATTAAGTCCCAATGCAGGGATCGAAGAGATCAAAGCCTCCTATCGCCGTTTAGCTAGACGCTATCATCCTGACGTTAATCCCAATAATCGCGAAGAAGCCCACACCCAATTTATTCGCGTGACCGAAGCCTATAAATATCTTCTTGAACGAGTCTCTCAAGGTGGAAGTCCCACTAATTTTTCCGGTCAAAATAGTGCTTCATCAGGGAAAACAGAGGTGAAGCGCCAGACAAAAACAACTTCTAAGC
>JAVLCL010000608.1:0-1657 GCA_031580825.1 Halothece sp. Uz-M2-17 | reverse complement strand
CCCGTGTCCGTGACCTATTCCAACAAGCGCAACAACAAGCCCCTTGTATCATCTTCATTGACGAACTCGATGCCCTTGGTAAATCCCGTGGCGGTAACGGTGCCATGACTGGCGGAGGCGGAAATGATGAACAAGAACAAACCCTCAACCAACTCCTCAATGAAATGGACGGCTTTGATGCCAATACTGGGGTTATCGTTTTAGCTGCAACCAACCGTCCCGAAGTCTTAGACCCTGCATTACAACGTCCCGGACGCTTTGACCGTCAAGTGGGAGTGGATCGTCCGGATAAGAAAGGACGGAAAGAAATTTTAGAAGTTCATGTTCCCAATATTAAACTTGCTGAAGATGTGGACTTATCCGTTATTGCCAGTCGCACCCCTGGTTTTGCAGGCGCAGATCTCGCAAACTTAGTGAACGAAGCAGCCCTTCTCGCAGCACGGAATAATCATGAATACGTGACAAGTGCTGACTTTGATGAAGCCTTAGAGCGTGTCATTGCTGGCTTAGAGAAAAAATCACGAGTATTACAAGAGGAAGAAAAAACCACCGTTGCTTATCACGAAGTCGGTCACGCCATGGTGGGTAGTTTAATGCCTGGAGCTGGTCGTGTGGAAAAAATTTCGATTGTTCCCCGTGGCGCGGGTGCATTAGGTTATACCCTCCAATTACCGGAAGAAGACCGTTTTCTCGTTGCTGAAGATGAAATCCGGGGTCGTATTGCCATTATGCTAGCGGGACGCTCTGCTGAAGAAGTGGTCTTTGGGAAAGTCTCTACAGGCGCAAGCGATGACATCCAAAAAGCAACGGATCTTGCCGAACGCTGTGTCACCCTCTATGGCATGAGTGACCGCTTAGGTCCGATCGCGTTTGAGAAACCTCAACAGCAATATATTCCCGGCTTAAGTAGCCCCCGCCGTTCTGTGGGTCCACAAGTTACCGCAGCCATTGATGAGGAAGTGAAGCGCATCGTAGAAGATGCCCATACGATCGCGCAACATATCTTACAGGAAAATCGAGACGTGTTAAAAGAAACAGCCCAAAGTCTTCTGGAAGCAGAAGTCTTAGATGGGGACAACTTAACCGAAAAATTATCTCAGGTGAAAGCCCCAGAACATTTCCAAACTTGGTTTAAAACGGGAACTTTACCTGAGGCTTTACAACCCGAGTCTTCCCTGAACAATCATCATGAAAATGGTCAAGAAGTCTCTCCTGTGAATCATTCTAAGCTGAACTAGCCAGTTGATTACTCACTAAGGCTTCGAGGGTGCGATACAGTTCATCGCGCCCTTTTAATTCTTCTAAGCGACAAACCACTTTCCCTTGATTAAATAAAATTAAAGTCGGTAAACTTTTAAGGCGATAAGTATTGGCTAATTTAAAATTCTCATCAGCATTAATACTCACTAACTTAATTTTCTGATCCCAACTATTTTGGAAAGTAATTAAAGTCGGCATAATTAAACGGCATAAACCACACCAAGGTGCCCAAAAATGAACCAAAGTGGGTTGTGGTGAACAGAGAACTTCTTGAGAAAAATTATTTTCGTTAACGGTAGCAACCATAACGGGTATAAAGTTTTATTAAAATGAATGATTTCGCTTTTGGATCATGCTACATCGATTCGGGATCAAACTGCCAGGGGAGATCCCCGAT
>JAVLCL010000606.1:0-1669 GCA_031580825.1 Halothece sp. Uz-M2-17 | reverse complement strand
GGATTCCTTTATTCAGTGAACTCGGGGAACTCCCGCAAGAAATTGATGAATTCATCAGCGCGATCGCGGGATTTTATGCAGCGGATTTAGTCAAACAACTCTTAAAAATCAGTTGGCAACTTCCCAAACAATGGATTGATTATAGTGTTGATCGCATTGAAGAGATTACTGGCATTAAACTGAAAGATTTTGTCTATCTGATCCGTTGGCAAGGAGAGGAGAATCTCGAACGCTGGAAACTGGTGTTAAGCGATGGTTCACCGGTGATCATTAAGCAAACCATTCACCAAATTGCCGTTACCCAAGATTATGTCATCCTGATGGATACGTCTTTTGTGACTGGGGTGGAACAACTGTTTAATCATCCATTTCCTGAGAACAAACCATTAGAAGAAACTCTCCGAGAAATTCTAGGTAAACCAGAATATCCCGATGCAGTCATTTATCTAGTCTCTCGACAGGATTTAAAAAATGGGCAACAAGTGGCTTTAGGTGACCCAGAAGTACAAGTGGAAGCGAAAAAAGTCACTATTCCCCTAGAAGCAGCCCACTTTCTGGCGGACTACGAAAACCCAGACGGACAAATTACCCTTCACATCGCTCATATTTGCGCTTGGGATGTTGCCGATTGGATTCGTCAATTTGATCGGTCGCCCTACGGGAATCATCCTCTTAGCCCACCGCGGGTTTATGGGATGGAAGTCAACGAAATGGATATTAGTCGGTTAGGATGTTATGTCATTGATGGAAACAAGGGAACCGTAATCGAATCACAAGTCATCAAAGAAACCCCCTATACTTGGGGACCGGGATTATATGCCTATTTGGATCGGCTTTCGTCAGGAGATCCGCCCGCTCGGTTAGAGAATATTTATTGGTATTGCTTTGGGCTATGGGAAGAACTGATGACCCATTACAATGTAAAAATCTTCCGAGATTACAAATATCGAGCGATTCCAATGGATGAGGTATTAGCGTCAGGGAAAGAAGGGATTCCTGCTTGTCTGTTTCGCGTTCAAACCAGTGACATGGTGATTGCTGACAAATATCAATTTCCCCCTGGCTGTATGGGGAGTTCTCCACAATTTATTCCCAAGTGGATGCCAGACCAACAATGCTTTACTGAAGATTCTAAAACGGGTTATTTGGTTTGTACCGTCTTTACCCCAGAACGAAATGAGTTTTGGGTATTTGATGCCGAAAAGTTAGAACCAGGTCCGATTTGCAAGCTCTTTCATCCCTCTCTCAACTTTGGCTTTAGCTTACATACCACTTGGCTACCCAGCATTGGCAAACGAGAAGCCGATTATAATATTCCCGTGGCTTTAGATTATGAGGCAATCCTCAATCAACAATGTGATCCCAAAATTAGGGAGTTATTTGAGCAAGCCGTCTATCCCCATTTCTCATCCTAAATCTTTCTACATCAAATCATGATTTCCGGATATACGATTACGGAAACAATTACCGAACGCTCGAAAACAATTATTCTTCGGGGTCAACGAGACGCTGATGGTCAACCGGTGATCATTAAGCGTCTCAAACCTGAAAATCCTGATTTACAAGAGATTCAGCGTCTCCAGAACGAATATGAAATGACGAAAACGCTCGATATTTCAGGCGTTGTTCGATCCTATACGTTAGAACGCGATGGGAACAGTTTTGCCCT
>JAVLCL010000607.1:0-1669 GCA_031580825.1 Halothece sp. Uz-M2-17 | reverse complement strand
AGAGACACAAAAGTTTTAGATGTTGCTTGTGGAACTGGTCGCACTCTGCGCTTTGTGCGGGGAATGCTACCAAAAATCTCTTTACATGGCACTGACTTATCTCCTACTTATTTACGCAAAGCCAGCGATTTAGTGTCAGAACTTCCTGGAGATTTACCCCAACTGATTCAAGCCAATGCGGAAAGCCTTCCCTATGCTGACGAATATTTCCACGGGATTACCTGTGTGTTTACCTTCCATGAATTACCACCGCAAGCTCGGCAAAATGTGATTAACGAAATTTTCCGTGTCTTAAAACCAGGAGGCGTGTTCGTCATCTGTGATTCAATTCAGGCAATTGATAGTCCTGAGTTTAAGCCGATGATGGAAAACTTTCCGACAATGTTCCATGAACCCTACTACAAGAGTTATATTCATGACGATTTAGGGGAACGCTTAACCACTGCTGGTTTTACAGCGCCAGAGGTACAACAGTATTTGATGAGCAAATATTGGATTGCACAAAAGCCAATGAGTGACGAGTAACTAAAATTGAGATTCAGAGTAAGAGGGAAAAAATGTCAATCTTTACTTCCCTCTTCCCCAATCACTAATGACTATTTCCCCGAATCAACGCGATTGAAGGAAACGGTTTTGAATTGATAAAGAAGAAGCAGACTTAACAGATGAACTGACCAATGCGCGATCGCGAAACCCCAAATTAAACAAACCACCGCAATCATTGCAGAGAGAACCCGATAAATATCATTTGCAGTGCGTTGATAATTCCAAATGCTCACAAGAGCAACAATGAGGAGTGCTAATGGAAGAATGGGCAGTGTCATAAGTATTACCTTTGGCTCAGTGGATAATGTTGAGTCAAAGCGTGTTGGTTTTTTTGCCAGCCAACGCCCTGCTTAATTTTTAATTTAACATTATCTTTTGGAGGCAATACGTAATATTGGTAACGAGATTCTTATTTATTTAGAAATATTTATAATTATTCACATCGACTAGACTTGATGCAAGATTTGCTCAGTTTTTGGATCATGAAAAGATAGAAATTTGACCAACCAAGATTTGAGTTCATAAGTAGCCCGACAATCATCTTCGTTATAGCGAATAATCGTATCAAGAAGAGCGCGATCGCGCGTTTTTAACCATTGGTCATACCAACAGACACATTGTTCCCCACTGACCCCAGTTTCTCGCCATTGAAACCCTAACCATTGTGCAATTGTTTTGAGGGAATAATTCTCAGTGGGAAAAATCATGAATCGTGTCACTCGATCATGGAGATCAACTAATCGTTTTAGAACTAACTGTTCTTGTTTTCGTGAAGTTCGATACAGATGTGCTAATCGTCGGATCGTTTCTGCTTCATATTTAGAATAATGGAAGATAGGGGCATGGGGATCAAGAAAAACTAACTCTAAAAACTGTTGCCAGATTTCTTCTTCTTGTTCTGGATTTTCTGCAATGAGGGGATAAAATGTTTCTGTCTGGTCTTGATAATCGACAATTAAAACTCCCAAAAGATAATCTAAATTGCGTTCGGGTTCAGCTTCAATATCAAAGTAAATTTCTCGGGTGGCGCTGGGAATTGTTTCTAAAACGGAAGCCGGAGAAACGGATTTTAATAGAGGTTTTTGATAAAACGTTGCAATCGCTTGTTTTTTTAAATCAAAAG
>JAVLCL010000605.1:0-1670 GCA_031580825.1 Halothece sp. Uz-M2-17 | reverse complement strand
GGTTTGACTTTTAATAAGGTAGCATTTGCTCGCAGGGGATCATTAATCCCAATAAAATCATACCCATTTTCGCGCACAATTTGTTCCACAGTTTGCGTTACTTGCGGACTATCATCAACACAAGCAATCAAAAATTTGGGATTTTTAGAAGTAGCAGTAGCCGTTGTTTTTTCGGCTTCATTTTGCTGAGTCAACGGATTCCAATTGAGATCAGGAATCTCTTGAAATTGCAACCAACCTTTTTTATAATACCCCCATAATGCCTTCGTCACCGGTAAAAGATCTCGTTTCGTTGCTAGTGCAATATCTCGCAATGAGTCTTGTCCTGTCAAGAGACGTTTTAGGTTTTGAAAGGTTTTTTCCGCAGTGACGTTTTGAATTTGTTCAGGCTGGGTCATGACTGGGGCTTGGTTGGGCCAGCAATAGGTTAAGCCTGCTTCTCGCCAGTTTTGCCAGCTTTTCTGAGCTTGTTTCACCAAACTATCCGTTGATTGAGCGGTTTCACGGGGAATGGGGATATATCGTTCTGGACGAACATTGGCTGACCATTCCCACTGTAAGCCACTACTCATTCCATAATCGCTACTGGCTTGGCTTTGGATGTGGTAAATCTGCAACAAATCAAAGAAAACTTCTAGTTTAATGGCTTGTTTAATACGAAGAAATTCCGTCATAGTCAAATATTCTTTTTGCAGCAGATAAGCCAGAAAATTATAGTAAGTTGCTTCTGAGGTGGAAGCCACTTCTGGAAAAAGTGCTAAAAAATGATTGAATTTTTGGGGATTATGATTTTTAAGTTGGCGATAGATTCTCCGCTGTTCATGCTTTCCGCCAGCCAGCCAGAATAAGCGACCCAGACGTAGGTATAATGACCAAGACTGTTGGGGATGATTCAAATTTTTGATATCTAAACGTCCAGTTTCTTGGTTTTTATCATAGGTTTGAATATCGCTTAAAAAATGATCAGCCATGGTTCGTATTTTTTCTAATTACTTATATATATCAAATTTTGACCCAATTGTTTGAGGCTGAGAAAAGACTAGATTAGGCTGTAACAGCTTGGATAAGGGTGAAAACAGTGTTGCTATTGAGGAAATAGGCGTTCTACATCTAACAAAAAGATCGTAAGTGTTGCTTCAGTTTCTTCTAATATGGCGACATGAGAACAAAAGTTAAGGGTATCTGCTTTGCGATAGGAGGGGGGTAAAACTCGAACGCGATCGCGCGGTAAATTCCGAAGTGTCGGGGCTGCTTTGACTTGTAATCCCACAACTTCTTGTTGACTTTGCACTACAATAACATGGTTTTTGGTGACATTATTCACAGAGTTTTTTATATGGTTTATAAAGAGGTGATATTCCAAATCAAAGACAGTTAATTCATAATCTTCGAGATGGGCGACTCCCACGCCTCTTTCTCCACTACCATGAATTGTAATTTCAGATAAGACGCGATAAACCGATTGAATGGGAACGGCTAGAGTGAGGCTTCCCACCGGAAAAGTGACCACCCGAACTGTTGTCTGAGAAGACGTTTCTGCTGTTTTCAGGCTCATTCGCTTTTATTGATCGATGATAGTTTTTAGTGTACCAATAAAATCTTTTTCCAGATAAGGTTTTGTAAAATAGTGATTCGCACCAAGATGCGTACAAAGTTTGCGGTGTTTTTCA
>JAVLCL010000604.1:0-1671 GCA_031580825.1 Halothece sp. Uz-M2-17 | reverse complement strand
CTTGCATCCGCTTCTCCCGCCCGCTTACGCCTACTTCGTCGTGCTGGTATCGAACCAGTGGTCTGCAAAAGTGGCTTTGACGAATCGCAAGTGCAAGTGACAGAACCCAGTCAATTGGTCGTAGAACTTGCCACGGCAAAAGCAAAAACAGTTGCTCAACAGTATCAAAACCGCTTAATTTTAGGCTGTGATTCAGTGCTGGTGGTTGACGGGGAAATTTATGGCAAACCGGAAAATGAGACTCGCGCGATCGCGCTGTGGCAAAAAATGCGCGGAAAAATAGGAAAACTCTATACCGGTCACACTCTCATTGACCAAAAACAAGAACAAATTGTAGTGCGCTACGGTCTCACCACTGTCCATCTCAGTTGGATCAGCGATCGCGCCATTACCGATTATGTTGCTACCGGTGAACCCCTCCACTGTGCAGGCGGATTTGCCTTAGAAGGTCGAGGGGGACTCTTTGTGGATAAACTCGAAGGGTGTCACAGCAATGTTATTGGTTTAAGTCTCCCCTTATTTCGAGAGATGCTAACAGAATTAGGCTACACTATCAGTGACTTTTGGGAACACTAAACGATGACTCATCAATTCCCAGTCGCATCCAGGTACTTATCTATCTATCAACTTCTTCTTGAATTAATTGCGTTGCTTGCACAACTCCTAAAGGCTTCGCATAATAATAACCTTGTCCTTGTTCACACCCTAAAGACTTTAATTGTTCTTCTTGATAAGCGGTTTCTATTCCTTCTCCAATAACTTGCAAATCTAAAGCATGAGCCAGAGAAATCACAGCTTGCACAATTTTCAAGTTTCGATTCTCAGGTGTCATTGCTGAGACAAAAGACTGATCAATTTTCAAGGCATCCACCGCAAACCGTTGCAAATAACTGAGGGACGAGTAACCTGTTCCAAAATCATCAATACTTAGCTGAATCTGATGGGCTTTCAGTTGTTGCAATTGCTGACTGGCTAAATCAACATTTTCAATTAAAGCCGTTTCTGTTAACTCTAACTTAAGCTGATTGCCTGCTAAACCTGTCTTTTCTAAAATTCCTTTTACTTTTTGTACTAGGGTTGGATCTTTAATTTGTAGCCCTGATAAATTGACACTCATCGTTAGATTTTGACACTCAGGGAAACGCTGCTGCCATTCTTGCAATTGCTGACAAGCTCGATCTAAAACCCAGTAACCAATGGGAATCACTAACCCCGTTTCTTCGGCAATGGGAATAAACTCTCCTGGGGAAACAAAACCTAACTCTGGATGTTGCCAACGCACTAACGCTTCAAATCCATGCAACTTTCCTGTCAAAAGATTTATAATCGGCTGATATTGCACATACAACTCTTGTCGAGAAATCGCTTGTTTGAGATCGGTTTCCAAACGAGACTGTCGCCAAACCGTTTGACCGAGAGTATCGTCAAAGACTTCAATTGTCGCTTTTCCTTTTTTCTTGGCTTGTCCTAGGGCAATTTCTGCATTTTGTAACAGCTTACCTCCTTTTTCTGGAATATAATGACCACTCGTGAGAGCAAGACCAACAGTTGTGGTGATAAAGTGATCACTCGTTGTAATTTTCCCTTCAGAAGTATCAATGGTGAACGGATGAGCAAGTTCTTCTTGCAGCTTTATCGCAATTTGTATCCCTTGGGATAAAGTTCTGACAC
>JAVLCL010000603.1:0-1681 GCA_031580825.1 Halothece sp. Uz-M2-17 | reverse complement strand
CGCTGCGGTGGTTAACATGGGGAAGAATTTGGGAAGGGCAGTTGCACCGAGTAACACTGCTTTATACCCTGCAATATTACCTTGGGAAGAAAGCGCGTCCATACTTTGCGCTCGACTGGTACGAGGCATTAATTCTAAGGAGAAGGCATTAACACCTTTTTCGCCTAATGTTTGCATCTGTTCAGGTTTGCCAAAAGGATTAAGTAACCCAATGATGGATTTTCCTTTTTGTAGCAAAGGGAGTTCTTCTTCTTTTAAGGCAGCAACCTTAGTAATAATATCTGCATTTTGCCACAGGGTTGCTTTATCCGCGACAATGGTTGCCCCGGCTTCTTCATAAGCGCGATCAGGGAAAAATGCAGCTTCCCCTGCTCCGGCTTCAACTTCAATCTCCCAGCCTTGTTTGACTAAACGGGAGACAACATCAGGAATCAACGCCACTCGACGTTCTCCGACTTCGATTTCTTTGGTGACTGCTATTTTCATGTTCGATTGCGTCTTTCTACAAGTCCTCGATTTTGTGGACAACGAATGATCTATTTTTGATTTCTACAAGCAAGTTGTCAAATATCTTAATATATTTAGGGATGAAGCGAGGGCGATTTTTAGGTTATCTTAGAGTTTTGGCTGCTCAAATTCTCGGACTCAGATGAAGTTTGCTTTCAGTTGGCTCAAGCTGATTTTTATTGTACTGCTGGTGGTGGAGTTAACCGCTTGTGGGGGAAATACGCCTCCGAAAGGATTAGCACCTGGGCGAGATATTATCCAACACGCGATCGCGCGGAAGTTAACTTTAACTGAAGATCGCCTCACTACACAACTTGATCGTTCCACACCCACTGACTTTGAAGTCAAAAATCTTAAGGTAACCACTCTCAATCCGCTTTATATTGCCGATTTACCGACTTATGAAGTTAGTGGCACTTACACCTTAAAACTCATTTTACCGCGCCAAGAAGTGACCCAAGAGAAAAACGAATTTGATATTTATCTGCAACGCCAAGCAGAAGGCAAAACGTGGCGTTTACTGGTTCCAGACCAAACTGCTTCTCAATCCACAGAAACCCAAGAGTCAGTCACAGCTTGGATCAGCTATCTCGTCACCTGAACAGGGTAAGATAGGAGCGTTGGGGTCTAGCCAAGGTCAGGTTATTATGAGTGATAATCAACAACGTATCCTCGGATATTTTATTGAAGAAGCCAAAGAACATTTAGAAACCTTAGAACAAGGATTACTTAATCTTTCCGCAGCCTCGGAAGATTCAGAACAAGTGGATGAGTTATTTCGTGCAGCACACTCCATTAAAGGCGGAGGAGCGATGCTCGGTTATGGCAGCATTCAGAAGACTGCCCACCGTCTTGAAGATGCCTTTAAAGTTTTTCGTGAAGGAACAGTCAATGTTGATGAGAAACTAGAATCACTGTTTCTTTCTGCGTTTGATGTGTTAAAAGATTTGATCACCCGTTTAGAATCCCCCGATGGCTTAAGTGAAGCCCAAGGAAAAGAACTGGTGAAGGGAGCCGAATCTCAATTTAAGGAACTCCAACAACATCTCGATGCCTGTGCTGATGTAGAAGCGGTGATGGCGGACATCGGTGGGAGTCAAGCTCAAGGGCAAGCAGCAACCCCGACACCGACAGACACAAACACCGAGCAGCAAACCCCTTTGGTTGCCATTCG
>JAVLCL010000602.1:0-1687 GCA_031580825.1 Halothece sp. Uz-M2-17 | reverse complement strand
GTGCTACAAGGCAAATGCGATCCCTTACAACTGATTTTCCCTGATGGCGATGTCACTCTTGCAACACAGCTTTATCAAGATTCACCACCGGCGAAAGTGATGAATCATTTATTACAAAATATATCCAAAACTGCCCTAGAAACCATTCCGAATACGCAAACCATTCAAGTGTTAGAAATTGGCGCAGGAACTGGAGGCAGCACGGCATATTTATTACCCGATTTAGCCCAACGTTTCACCCAATATACCTTTACTGATGTTTCCCCTTTATTCCTACTGAAGGCAAAACAAAAATTTCAAGAGTATTCCTTTCTTTCTTATCAACGCTTGGATATTGAACAGGAGGTAACCCCACAAAATTTCCCCACCCATCATTACGACATAATTGTCGCAGCAAATGTTCTTCATGCCACGGAAAACCTATCGGTCACCGTTCAACAAATTAAACAACTGTTAGCCCCCAATGGACTCCTAATTTTATTAGAAGGAACTACTCCCACACGCTGGTTAGACTTGATTTTTGGTTTAACCACGGGTTGGTGGCGGTTTAATGACCAATGGCGCGATAACTATCCCTTACTCTCAGCATCGCAATGGCAAACCCTACTGGAAAATCATGGTTTTCGGGAGGTTAGCACGATTACACCAACTGCCCAGCAAGGGATTATTATTGCTCAAAATGAGGACTTTCAACCCAGTGCAATAACAAAGACAAAGCGACAGCAGTGGCAAATAGAACAGGAAGAAGCCCAAGCCTTTCTTCAAGACTATCAAAATGCAGAGGAGGAGAACCGTCACGAGTTACTGGAAACCTACATTCGCAGCAAAATCGCGAAAATCCTCCGCCTTCCTTCTTCTGAAAGCATTGATATCAATCAGCCGTTTTTGGAGTTAGGTATGGATTCCCTGACAGCAGGAGAACTGGCAAATGATCTCGAAGAATATTTGAACATTTCTCTGGCTTCTACTCTCGCCTTGGAATATCCCACGATTAACGCTTTGGTGGGAGAACTGGAAACTAAGTTATCGGCAACCCCTGATCAACCACAAATAGTTCCGTCGCTGACTGAAACGTCATCACCCAATCAAACCGAAGCCTTAGACCAACTTTCCGAACAACAACTGGATGCCCTCCTGCAAGAAGTAATGCAAGAAGAAAACGAATCGTTATGACTCAACCACTCCCCCAAGAAATTTCCCACTTATCCGAAACCGAAAAACGCGCCCTGTTAGCGAAACTCTTAGAGAAAAAAGGAAAGTCAGTGCAAACCTTTCCTCTCTCCTTTGCCCAACAGCGACTGTGGTTTCTTTACCAAATGGAACCGGAAGACTGTGCCTACAACATTCCCGTTGCAGTGCGTCTGACGGGTTCACTCCAGGTGAAAGTTTTAGAACAAAGTGTCAATGCTGTAATTGCCCGCCATGAAACCCTCCGCACCTCCTTTAACACCATTAAGGGCGAACCGAAACAGGTGGTTGCACCAAAACTCACCCTCTCGATTCCTGTTATTGATCTGCAAACTCAGTTAAAAACGGAAGCCGAAGCCACGGTCGTTAATCAGTTTGCCCGCGAAGAAGCACAAACGCCGTTTAATCTCAGTCAAGCCCCCTTACTGCGGGTGAAGTTATTGCAGATTCATGAAAGGGAACATATTGTCTTACTAACCATGCACCATATTGTCTCTGA
>JAVLCL010000601.1:0-1697 GCA_031580825.1 Halothece sp. Uz-M2-17 | reverse complement strand
GGGTTTCTCGAAGCGTCTTTTATTTTGAATCAGGAGGAGTAATAATGGCCAAACGTCGGAATCAGAAGAAAGAAAAAGCAGCACGTAATCTTGCTTATGCGCGACAATTTCGGAAAAAATCCAGTGGTAATTTCCAAAGAGGTCGTCGCTTCTCTGGGGGGAATAATAGCTCCAACAGTAGCAATAAAGAGGGTGATAGCAATAGCAACGGTGCTGCTGATTAAGTTGATGCAGTCAGTTTGGGTAAAACCAGCGTAATTGTGATACTAAGGCGTTGGAGAGAAAGAATAATTCGTGATTAACTTGATGATTAATTTCTCTCCCTCACCGTTCACTGTATCGGCTCCTCTATCATCATGGTAAGGGTTGTGAGTAACTCTTGTTCATTATAAGGTTTAGAAAAATAAGCGGACGCACCTAACTTCATGGCAAGTTTCCGATGTTTTTCATTCCCCCGAGAGGTCAACATCGCAATTGGTAATTGTTTGAACTCGGGATGATTTTTAATTTCACCTAAAACGCCATAACCATCAAGACGAGGCATTTCAATATCACAGATGGCTGCTTTGATTGGTAAGCCACTAAAGACTTTATCAACTGCTTCTTGTCCATCTTTGGCTTGTTCAACTTGATAACCGGCTTTTTCTAAAGCTAAGGCGAGGTAACGGCGGACATGGATGGAGTCGTCAATGATGAGAATGGTATCGGTTTGCAATGTCTGATCTGGAGAACTGAGATCAGCCGGCGATTCTTGGTTAGTTTGCGGGTGTTGAAACCAGTTGAGAAGTTGTACTGGATCGACTAGCGGAATCGGACGACCATCTCCTAAAACTGTCGAACCTGTGACCCCTGGGGGTAATGGAAGCGGACTGTCAACGCTACGTAAGGCGACTTCTTGTTCCCGCCAGAAGCGATCAACCCGAATTCCTTGCCATGTTCCTCGATAATTGACGATTAAAACAGTGGCGCGATCGAGCGTTGCACTCCCGGTCATGACAAAAGATTTCACGGGACGATTAAACCGTGACCACGTTTCTAAACTCGTAATGGGAACGATCGCGCTGTTCCAAAGGATTTCTCCTGCTGCCTCGGCTTCAGCATCTAAAGGCGCAAAGGCTTTTACCATCTCGACAGGAAGGGCGAAGACAACGCCTGCACTTTCTACAATCGCCACCCGCGCAATGGAAACCGAGAGGGGAAAACTAATTCTAAAGGTGGTTCCTGCGCCCAACTTTGTATCGACATGAACCTCACCGCGAATTTTTTCTAAGTTGGTGCGAACCACGTCCATGCCCACGCCACGCCCCGATAATTCTGTCACCTGTTCTGCTGTGGAAAATCCAGGGGTAAAAATCGAGTCGAGAAGTTCTTGATCGCTGAACTGGTCTAACTCAGAGGGGGTCACGCCCATTTCCTGCAAACGTGCTTTAATTTTCTCCCGATTAATGCCACCGCCATCATCACTAATGGAAATCATGGTTTTATTCCCCTGATTAACCGCATTCAGGGTAATTTTGCCTTGTTCGGGTTTACCCTGTTGGAGGCGAGTTTGAGGATCTTCAATCCCATGATCAAAGGCATTGCGGAGGAGATGATTTAAAGGGGCGGATAGGGCTTCAAATGCAGCGCGATCGATAAGTGTATTTTCTCCTTGGATATCAATGGTAACCGGTTTATCATACTGAACCGATAAATCT
>JAVLCL010000599.1:0-1703 GCA_031580825.1 Halothece sp. Uz-M2-17 | reverse complement strand
CGGTAATGGGCGGGATTCATCCCACATATATGTATGCGGAAGTCCTGAATGAAGCGCCATGGGTGGATTATATTATTCGGGGAGAAGGAGAAGAAGTGACGGTGAATCTCCTCAAAGCGATTGAAAATGGCACTGACAAGCGCGATCGCGCAGAAATTCAAGGAATTGCCTTTTTAGACAATGGAGAAGTGGTCGCCACACCCGCCCATCCTCCCATTAAAAATTTAGATACCCTTAGCCCGGATTGGAGTCTTTTAGAGTGGGAACATTACATTTATACGCCACTGAATGTCCGCGTTGCGGTTCCCAACTACGCCCGAGGTTGTCCGTTTCGGTGTCGCTTCTGTTCCCAGTGGCGGTTCTGGCGGAAATATCGATCGCGCACGCCCAAGCAATTTGTGGATGAAATTGAAACCCTCGTCAAAGAATACAAGGTTGGTTTCTTTATTCTCGCCGATGAAGAACCCACGATTAACCGTTCTCGTTTCATCGCCCTCTGTGAAGAACTCATTGAACGCAACTTAGATGTCTATTGGGGAATTAACACCCGTGTTACCGACGTTTTACGCGATGAAGAACTCTTACCTTTATATCGCAAAGCGGGATTAGTTCACGTTTCTCTGGGAACAGAAGCAGCAGCCCAGTTAAACCTGAATGTCTTCCGCAAAGAAACCACCATTGAAGATAACAAACGGGCGGTACAGTTACTGAAGAAAAACGGCATTGTCGCTGAAGCCCAGTTTATTATGGGACTGGAAAATGAAACCCCAGAAACCATCGAAGAAACCTATCGCATGGCGTTAGATTGGAAACCAGATATGGTGAACTGGAATATGTTTACCCCTTGGCCCTTTTCCGATTTATTTCAAGACCTCGGCGATCGCGTAGAAGTGCGAGACTATTCCCAATATAATTTTGTCACCCCAATTATGAAACCAGACAACATGGAACGGGAACAGGTTTTGAAAGGGGTATTGCGGAACTATGCGCGATTTTATATGCGGAAGACGATCGAATATTGGTTCGCCCGTGATCCCTTCAAACGCAGATATTTACTCGGTTGCTTGAAAGCCTTTGCCAAAACGACCCTGAACAAACGCTTCTATAATCTCAGTCGGGTGAAATATAAAGGGTTACAGACCAATATTGACCTCGGGTTTGATGAATCGAAAGTGTTTACTCGGGAAGAGTTAGCGCAACGGAAACAAGAACATCCAGAGTTGCAAGCGGATATGAGTTTTGCAGGAACCATGTCTAATAATAAACAAAATCGTAGCCCAGGAGACAAGCATGGATGATATTCAGGTGATTATTGTCGAGTCGGATGAAGCCACTCGCATCCGACTGAGAAACGAGTTGCGACAACAATCGGGAATTGAAATTGCTAGTGAAGCGACGAATGGAGAAACGGGCTTGGTTTTATTAGAATCCATTCCTGTAGATCTCGCGATCGCGCCCATGATTTTATCTGATATGAATGGCGTGACCTTTACCGAAAAGGTGCGCCAGTTACAAGCCGAAGACGAGGATCTCAATTTTAAGATTTTATTGCGCTGTTCCCTCACGGAAGAAGAACAAGTGATTGCTGCGTTTGCTGCGGGTGCGGAAGCCTATTGTCGGGATGATCTCACGATCAAAGAACTGGCGGAAAAGGTGAAAACAGTTCATGAACGGGGACTTGCTTTTGATAGTACACTTGCAGA
>JAVLCL010000600.1:0-1703 GCA_031580825.1 Halothece sp. Uz-M2-17 | reverse complement strand
CCTGCTGGCGGGGATTCCTTTAACGGATAAGATTTTAAGTCGCAGTTTTGCTGTGATTACGGCTCATGAACCAGACCAATTAGACTGGAATGCGCTGGCAAGAATGGATACCCTAATTATTTTAATGGGGGGTCGCAATTTGGGGATTATTATTGAACAATTAATTGCAGAAGGAAAAGATGCGGGTTGTCCCATTGCGATTATTCGGAAAGCGGGAACCGATCAGCAACAAGTTTGGATCGGAACATTAGAAAATATTGTTGAACTCACCCAAGGTAATAAACTCTCTCCTACGGTTATGGTCATTGGAGAAGTCGTTAAGTTGAGGGCTGATTTTTATAAGTGAAGTTGAGAGACAGCAATATTACCAGAGAAACAAATATCAACGTCACTCCCTTTCTGACGCTGACGTTTTCCGTATTCTCCTTGATAGTGGTAACGTTCCCCATCAAAATGATAAACCACAGGTAAAGGTTGTTTGCCCCCCTCACAAAAGACAATTTCTGGGTCTTCTGAATTAGGTTCTAAATGAGGTAAATTGACATTCCAATAACACCCTTCTGGTAAGGTTAAGGGCAATAAGGTTTCTAAAACTTTAGCACTCCAACGGGCAGCAACAGTCCAGTCAATTTCTAAGGGTCGTTTACGCCAATGGGAAATTGCAATGCCTTTTTTACCCAGAAAAACCGCTTCTCGTACCGCAGCGACTGTTCCAGAAATATAGACATCTGCCCCTAAATTACCACCCGCGTTAATTCCAGAAATGACCCATTCGGCATCAGGAAAGACTTGAGTGAGGGCAATGCGAACACAGTCAGCAGGGGTTCCATCCACACTGTAGATTTGCTCAGAATGTTTTTGCAACTTTAACCCCCGCTTGGTCGTCACTTGATGTCCACAGCCAGAGAGTTCAGTTTCTGGCGCAACGATGACACCTTGTTCTTGCATTGCGATTTGTAAGGCTTTAATACCAGGGGCTTCAAACCCATCGTCATTCGTTAAAATCATGCTGTTTGTTTCATAGAGAGAAAGTTAAGAATGAATCGTTTATTCCAATCATTCGGGTTAAGAGGACTGAGTTTAATCCTCTTTAGTAGTTTAATTTTAATTGTTGGCTGGAGTTTACAAAACCGATCTTCGCTCCCGCCAGCAATCGCTCAAGATATTCCACCGCAAACCCTGACTGTAACCGGAGAGGGAACTCAATCTATCCCGACCACTTTAACAGAAGTGCAGTTAGGGGTAGAAGTTGAGGGAGCAACCGCAACGGAAGTTCAAGCAGAAGCAGCCCAACGTTCCACGGCAGTTGTCGAGTTCTTACGATCGCGCGATGTGGAAAAACTAGAAACAACAGGGATTCGTTTACAACCGCAATATCGTTACAATGATGGAGAACGGAGTTTAACCGGTTATCAAGCCCTAAATTTAGTTAGTTTTCGCATCGCAACTGAAGAAATTGGTAATTTACTTGATGAAACCGTAAAAGCAGGGGCAACTCGCATTGATGCAGTTAATTTTACCGCTACAGAAAGCGCGATCGCGCAAGCCCAAAAAGATGCCCTGCAAGCTGCAACTCTCGATGCAAAAGCTCAAGCGGATGCCGTTTTAGGAGCCTTAAACTTACATTCTCAATCCGTGATCAATATCCAAATCAATAACGCCAGTCCACCTGTGATGCCTCAGGCTGAAACATTTCGAGCGCA
>JAVLCL010000056.1:0-11407 GCA_031580825.1 Halothece sp. Uz-M2-17 | reverse complement strand
AGGAGAGGGAAGCGACGATTACCGCATTGCATCAGGTGAGATTCCCACCAGTTTGAATACTATCATTGACTTTATCCCTAGTGTCGATCAAATAACCTTTATTGGCTTTGCAGACTTAGATTTTACGAATGTTGTTTTGAGTTCTGATGGTGCAGACACCCTGATTGGCTTAGATAGTTTAGACAACGATCTCTTTCGTTTACAAGGGGTGAGCGTGAATAGTCTCAGTGAAACCGACTTTAATTTTTCTGCTGAGGTCACATAACAAATAACACTTCAATCAGAATCTTTTGCGATCAATTGTTGCACTTTTTGAATCACGGTTTCTAAATGCAAGGGTTTCGCCACATAATCATCAGCACCTGCCTCCAAACACCGATCGCGATCACCTGGCATTGCCATAGCTGTAATTGCAATGACCGGAACATCTTGCCAATCGGGGGTATTTCGCAGTTGCTGTAAGAGTTCAAAGCCATCCACTTCGGGTAATTGAATATCCAGTAAAATCAGATGGGGGAGTAAATCGCGCGATCGTAACTCAGCAGCGATCAATTCTTTCATTGTTCGCCCATCATAAATCACTTCCACCGCATACCCTTCTAATTCCAACACTTGACAAATGAGAGCCTGATTAAAGGGTTGATCTTCGACGACTAACACCCGAGGACTATCTGTTGGATTCGGTTGATCTTGACCTAACTGACGATCAATGTCCCCTGAAGTTTCTTCCCCTGTGGCTTCTGCTGAGGGATCGGGTTGCTGGGTTCTTAATTCTGTTAACGGTAACCAAACCCGAAAGACACTCCCCTGATTTTCCTCTGATTCTACAGAAACAGTTCCACCATGTAACTCGGCTAAACGTTTAGTTAAAGCCAACCCTAACCCTGTTCCTTCATGGCGACGGGTGAGGGAAGAATCCACTTGTTGAAAGGGACGGAATAATAACCCTTGCTTTTCCTTGGGAATTCCAATTCCTGTATCCGCCACTTCTAAACAGAGATAGGGAGTGCTTTCATTAATGGGGCTACGATCCGGACGGGTTTCTTGTAGCAACTGACGACCATAGCGCAAATTGCCAGTGAGTTTAACTTTGCCTTCTTCTGGGGTAAATTTAATGGCATTGGAAAGCAAATTAATGAGAATCTGTCGTACTCTCCGTTCATCCAACTGCGCCCGTTCGACTTGATAATCTAATTCTAGGGATAAGGCAATTCGTTTTTTATCCGCACGAGGTTGCACCATCCGTAAACATTGGCTACAGAGGCTATGAATTACGACTGGTTGCAAGTCTAATTCTGTTTTCCCAGCTTCAATTTTAGAAAGATCAAGAATATCATTGATGAGTTGTAGTAAGTGTTCCCCACTGCGTTTAATGGCTTTCACTTGTTTGAGTTGATTATCGCTGAGGGGTTCTTTTCGCTGTCGTTCTAAGAGATCCGCAAACCCTAAAACACTATTGAGAGGGGTTCGTAATTCATGAGACATGGAAGCCAAAAATTCTGACTTCATTTGCGAGGCTTGGGCTAAATCTTCATTCGCTTGACGGAGATTTTGTTGCACTTGCGCCCGTTCAATGGCAACGCCTAAGGTGCGACAAGCAGCTAAAACCATATCTTCTTGAAGTTGACTTTGCAGGGGATTTTCGGAGCGAGATTCTAAGGTTAAAACGCCAATAATGTCACCACTATGTCCAGGAATGGGGAAAATTCCTAATTGCCCAATGCCAGGATTGCGAAAGGCGTTAACGGCTTGGGGGTGATTCGCATAATCTTCAACAAAAAAAGGCTTTCCGGTTTCGACCACTTGCCATAATAATCCTTGTCCGTAAGGGATGCCGTCTTTCATTTGCGCTTCCATTTCCGGAATCGCATCACCATAAGTGGCAATAAATTGAGAGGTAATTTCATTGACTAAAAGTCCCGCTTGACGATTTTCCCCTTCTCCGGTGATAACTTTCACATCCCCAAAAGCAGCGTTGGTGGTTTCAATCAGATAAGACAGGGCAAATTGACCAATTTCTTCAATATCAGTAGCGGGTTGCAGGCGTTCGGTTAATCCTAAAAGAAAGGTTAGCCGTCTTAATTCACGGTTGACAATGTCTTGGGAGTCTAAGGTGACATTTAACTGGCGGATGTTGAGGAGGTATCCCCCATTGGAGGTTGCTGTGACGAGAAAATGTAAACTTTCTCCAGAGACTTGTTCAATGGTGCAAGAGGTGGGATTAGAATCAGCTTTTTGAATAATGTCTTCAAGAACTTGTCGCTGTCCGGTTGACCAATGACCCTGAGTTGCCATGGCATCTAAAACGTTTTCCCCATAAGGTTGTTGCGCTAGCCAGTCGGGAGAAAACCCCCCCAAGATTAAAAAGGATTGGTTGTAGTTAATCAGATGGTCGCTACTGTCAAATAGCGCGATCGCGCGATCGATTTGTTCTAAGATTAACGCTTGTTGCTCCTGTAATTGCTTTAAATCTGACTCCAGCGATTCTGATGACATTACTTAACTCGAACCAATAAACTGATCTCATTTAAGGGTAATCCTTAAATCTTATCAAGGGTAATTTCCCTTGTTTTCAGTCGAGAGAGGGAATGTTGAAGTCGTGCGACGGTCTCAGTCGTTGGAATCACGATCAGTCGCGAGACTTAACCTGATCCCAGCGCGTAGTGCTATATCTGTTTGTTGCAAAATTTTCTCTTTTTTGTCATCCTAGACATAACAAGTTGAGAATAATTTGCAGTGTTGCGTTGGGAGAAAACCAGTGAAAAAAAGTAAAAAGCAAGTGACAACATTTGTGGTGGAAGGGCGGTTTCTAGAAACCCTTGGTAAATCGCCCTTAAAGCCCAAATATATCCGGATTGGGACAGCATCGGGAGAACAACTCCTAAAACTCGGTAAGGAAGTCCGTCCTCTATTGATTAACAACCCGTTTCCTGTGGGAACATGGGTGACACTTTCGGGAAAAGAAACCTATAAACCGAAGAAAGGGATTCGCAAACGAAAAATTGATCAGATTGAACCGCAAAGGTTAACCACAGCGAAAACGCCTTGTTCTCAGCCAACCGTGACTCAGAAACCGGCAAAATCAAAAAAAGAAAATATTCTCGTGTGTCAGAAGTCTTCTTGCTGTAAGCGCGGTGGGAAAGCCGTGTATCAAGCAGCGATGGAAGCGGTGGAAAAACATCAGTTGCGCGATCGTGTGAATGTAAAACCAACCGGTTGTATGGGAAAATGCAAGAAAGGACCTTGTTTGGTCATGCAAGCCAACAAATCCCGCCACCTCGGCTTAAAACCAGAACAAGTCCCAGAATTGATTGCCCAGCAGTATGCTAGCTGAAACTTAGCGATCAACTTTGGATATTCCAATCCAAAAAATTCCCCTAACAGCCACTCCTTACAAGTGCTTGCTAGGGGAATATCTGTTTTTGTCGTCTGAAATTAAGACTTTTGGGAACTATTCCCAAGAACTTGCCCTTTGAGATTATTAAACTCAGAGGTCAATTCTGCACGGGTCGAAGCGCGTAATAGGTAGCGATAAACAAACCAACCGGTATAACCCAGTCCCACTAATTCAAAAACGGGAGAGAGTAAGGGAATGCCATTAATTGCGCCGAGAACCGCAAATGTCACTTTTACGGTAATGAAAGCAGCAATAAAGAGTAAAATAACGAGGAGAGGCTGCTGATAGTCGGCAAAGAACTGTCCGAGATAGTTGGGAAGTTTGGAAATAACATCAACCACGGGCTGAATCTGTTGTTGCCACTGCGGTTGATCCCCAGCAGGGGCAAGTTCGCCAGCAGCTTCGGTGTTAATGTCTTGTTGCGCTTGTTTTTCTTTGTTTTCTGTTGTTGATTCCATAATTAAGAATTCCTTCTTTTTTAGACCAAAGATTTCATGACTAAATGAGACAATCGGTGATCTACAATTGCCTTACTTTTGCTGATCTTATCAGAAAAATACTGAACCACTGAAATTTACAGGTCATCCTGAATTCAAGATTTCTGGTCTTCATTCTTATCTCAACAGACAACTGCTTTCCCACTGAATGGAAAGCAAAAACTTGTACGATTTCTATGAACTTTTGTAACAAAATGAAGATCACTTCTTATACTATTTTAGAGTCAAGGGTCCAAAATTGACGAATGTTGCTAATAACCGGCGGTGCAATTCGCAGATCAGCATGGGAAACCCCAGAAACGCAAACCCATTTTGCATATTGAAATTGAGTAGAACGAATGGAAATTGTTCCATCGGTACCGAGAAAATAATTACTAGCAATGCTTAAGGTTGGAATCACTTGGGCAACGCTTTCAGCAAGATTTTTTCGGTTTCTTGCTAATTCTTTGGCGACACCAATTCCTAATTGAAAGGGATCGATGATTCGGGCAAGTTCTGCCCCTTGAATGGGAGAAGCAATGAGGACTAAACTTTCGACTCTTTCCCACCAATCGGGATGTTGATTGAGAATTTCTAACCAAATTAATCCCCCCATAGAATGACCAATAATTCTAATGGGAACGGTGGGAAAATTTTCCAGATACTCTTGCGCGATCGCGCTCACTTTTTCGATTAAAGGGTGCATCCGCCACCACGTTCGATAAAACCCTAAATTGGGGGTTATGACAACCGTATTGGTTAACTGTAAGCGATTCGCCAAAGTTCGCATTGTAACGGAAGTATCTGCCCAGCCATGTTGGGCAAAAAGAAGATAATCTGGAGTTTGAAACATCTTTGATTCGTTATTTAGGATCTGGAATTAATTTCGACTCAAGGAGATAAAATATAATGCTGGAGACTCATTTTAGAGGAAAAAGAGATGAGAGCGATCGCGATGACAACCAATGGGACACCGACTGTATTACAACCCCAAGATGTCATCAGTCCCAAAATTAAAGCTCCCCAAGAAATTTTAATCCGTTTGCGTGCTGCGGGGATTAATCCCATTGACACCAAATTACGTCGTCGCGGAACGTTTTATCCTGAACAGATTCCGGCTATTTTAGGGTGTGATGGTGCAGGTGTTGTGGAAGCCGTCGGAAGTGAAGTGAGCCGTTTTCAAGTGGGAGATGAAGTCTATTTCTGTCATGGTGGACTCGGGAAAAAAGGCACAGGAAATTATGCTGAATATGCTGTGGTTGATGAACGGTTTGTTGCAACGAAACCCCAGTCTCTTTCTTTCGCAGAAGCTGCTGCTGCACCGTTAGTTTTGATTACCGCTTGGGAAGCCTTGTATGATCGCGGACGCTTAGAAGCCGGAAGACGAGTGTTAGTTCACGCCGGTGCAGGGGGTGTCGGTCATGTGGCGATTCAATTGGCAAAATTGAAAGGAGCAGACGTTTGCACGACGGTTAGTGGTTCACAAAAAGCAGAATTTGTCAAGCGTTTGGGGGCAACTCCCATTGATTATAAAGCAACGGATTTTGTGGATGCAGTGAATGATTGGACGAATGGCGAAGGCGTTGAACTCGCCTTTGATACGGTTGGTGGAGATAATTTAGAGAAAACCTTTCCAAGCGTGCAACTTTACGGGGATGTGGTGACAATTCTTAATCCTGCTGAAAATATGAATTGGAAAGAAGCGCGATCGCGCAATCTTCGTATTGGTTTAGAATTAATGTTAACCCCCCAATTAACGAATAATTTAGATGCACAATTAGCGCAAACTAAAATCCTCGAACAATGTTCCCGTTTAATTGATCAAGGAGGATTAAAAATCCATCTTAATCAAACCTTTCCTTTAGAAAAAGCAGCAGAAGCCCATAAAACGCTAGAAGCTGGCGGAATGATTGGAAAATTAGCATTGGTTATGGATTAAGTCGTTAGTTATTGGTCATTGGGTAAGCTAAGACGCATTTAAATGGGGTATTCTTGCAATTAGCTGGAAAAACTGATCACTCTCATTATTGCCTATTGCCTGTTGCCTCATATCCACAAGCCAATTTAAATGCTTAACAGCTTAACTCATTTATTAATTATGAATCAAACCCTAATCCCAGCAGAAACCTATACCCTTTTATCGGATGTGCGTTGGGAAACGTATCAGTCTTTATTACAAGATTTAGCAGTAACGTCTGGAAAACGTTTGACCTATGATTATGGAACACTAGAAATTATGACTCCTCTACCCGAACATGAGGTCAATAAACACTTGTTGGGACGGATGGTGGAGACAACAACAGAAGTTTTAGGGTTAGAAATTTATAGTTTGGGGTCTGTTACTTGGAGTCGAGAAGACTTAAGAAAAGGGATTGAACCTGATGAATGTTACTATATTAACCCCGCGGAAGATATACAGGGAAAACTGAATTTTGATCTCAGAATTGACCCACCTCCCGATTTAGCCATTGAAATTGATATTACCAATTCTTCCTTAAATCGCCTCGATATTTATGCTGCAATTGGGGTGAAAGAAATTTGGCGATTTGATGGTAATCATCTATTCATTTATGTTCTTAATAACGGCATTTATCAGGTGCGAGAAAAATCTCATGTTTTACCCATTTTGAAAACGAATCAGCTTTTGAAATTCCTCAAAAAACGAGATCAAGTCGGAGAAAATGCCTTGTTAAAAGAGTTTCGAGAATGGTTACACAATCAAATATAACTCAATCCTCTAGTTCGATTATTACTTATAGTCCCGCTTATACGCTTGTTCCGACTTATGAATGTTTTAATCGTTGTTCTTATTGTAATTTTCGGACTGATCCGGGAAAAGATAATTGGTTAACCTTAGAAGATGCACGACAACATTTAGAATTACTTCAAGGAACAGGAGTATGGGAAATTTTAATTCTCGCTGGAGAAGTTCATCCTCACTCCCCCCGACGGAAAGAATGGTTTAATCATATTTTTCAGTTGTGTCAGTTAGCCTTAGAACTTGGTTTTCTTCCTCATACGAATGCGGGACCACTGAGTTATGAAGAAATGGAACAACTGAAAACGGTGAATGTTTCGATGGGGTTAATGTTAGAACAAGTGACCCCGAAATTATTAGAAACCGTCCATAAAAATGCGCCCAGCAAGCAACCTAAAATTCGTTTACAACAATTAGAATGGGCTGGACAGTTAAAGATTCCCTTTACCACGGGATTATTATTAGGAATTGGGGAAACCGAAGCCGATTGGTGGGACAGTCTCAGCGCGATCGCGCAACAGCATAACAAATGGGGACATATCCAAGAAATTATCTTACAACCGCACCGTCTGGGCAGTCAACAAACTTGGAAAAAAGATGCTTTTAACTTACAAGACTTTCCAAAATTAATTCAAAAAGCCCGTGAGATTTTACCCCCAGAGATTACAATTCAAATTCCGCCTAATTTAATTTCAGATTCTAATTTTTTACTCGCTTGTATTCAAGCAGGGGTTCGTGACTTCGGAGGAATTGGTATTATTGATGAAGTGAACCCCGACTATCCTCATCTCCATGCAGACTCTCTAAACGTGATTTTAGAACAAAAAGGATGGCAACTGAAACCTAGGCTTCCTGTTTATCCTCAATATTATTCTTGGTTATCATTAGACTTACAAACTATCATTGAAAAGTATAGCTACTTTCAGAATCTATTGAATCATGGTATCTCTAAAATGAACCACAGAGACACAGAGAACACAGAGAAGTGATTTTTTGGAATTAAATTTGAAAGGAGAGAGAAAAGATTATTTTAGGCTGAAAAGGGCATCAATGATGACCTGAAAGAAGGCTTTTTCTAAATGATAAATTTCCTGAAGATTCTCTTTTTGATGATAAGGATCAGAGGCTTTTTCTTTATCAACAGTTTGTAAAACACTGGCTGCATTTCGATTAAACAGACGGGCGGTTTCTAATAAAACTGCTGTTTCCATATCCATACTTTCTTTTTTATTATCCCGTTTCACTGCTTCATAATCGGCTTTAATTCGACTGCGATAAGGTTCCGGAAAGGCATCAGGATTTCTCAGGGCATGATAAGATTCAAGATGATGGCAAATTCGAGTTTCATAGTTTAAATGATGAGCTTTTGCTTGGGTTTTTAATGCTTCCACTAACTGAGAAGAAGCGGGAATGGAACCACCACAGTTACTCGCAGAAACGCCAATTGCTTTTGAGTATCCATAAAGATTATCGGCTTCATCAATAATTTTAAATAACTGGGCTTCTTCCGGTGATGGACTGGGAACATCATCAGAACCATAACGAATAATTGCAGTTGCACCTTGGTGATAAAGTTCAGTAAACGCTAACCCTGAACCCGCACCAACTGGGGCTAATGCTAAAAAGATTTCTTTATTTTGATAACGACCCATAATCACAAAGGGTCCCCATGACGATTCAATTGTTCTTGTCTGTTCTAAATATTGAGATAGTCTCAGAATGCGCTGGCGATTAGAACAAGTAATTCCTTTCTCTGGAACAGGTTCATTAACAAAAATCGTCTTGTTGTTTAAATTTAATGGGGAATTCATCAGGACTTTTCAGAAGGATCGACAAGCCTCTAGATTACACTATCCCTCTAGGCTTGAAAAGTTTCTTCTTGGAAAAGGGAAAATTGATCACTGATGATTATTGATCTATTTATAGCAATCACGCCATAACAAAGATTTTGCTCATTTCAGATCAGTGCAACTTTCTAAACAATTCACTTAAAATTAGCGTGAAACCTAATCTTTTTTGGTGTTGAGGAGAAAAATGAATTATTTAAAGGTCTTATTAGTCGCTGTAACATTAACTACAACTTTCTCTCTAGCAACAGAACGCGCATCTGCACAAGCTGCTTATGGAAGTTATATCGGTGTTGGTGCCACTTACAGTCCCACGGAAGATGATAATAATCAAGGAGAACAAGTTGGCGGTGTTATCAGTGTCCGCTATAAATTTTTAGAGACTCCTGTTTCTCTGCGAGTACAAGGTCTGATCGGACAAGGGACAGCAATTGTTCCTACTGTATCTTACGATTTTCCTCTCAATTGGCAAACGGATGCTTATTTGGGCGCAGGAGTTTCTTTTGCCAGTGGTGAGTCTCCTTCACCCGTTGGGGATCAAACCAGTTTTGCAATTCAACCCGGAGTTGATTTTATGATTCCTGATAGTAACACGGTTTTATTTGGGAACGCGATCGTTGCTTTTGATGCTTACCGTAAAGGAAATGGCACGGCTTTCTCCCTACAAGGAGGGGTCGGGTTACAATTTTAAGTAGTTGATTTTTCTGTCCCGAAATTATGTTGAAAAGCCTGTTCCGTCCCTCTCCAAAAGATTCATGGCAACGGATTGTTAAAGCATTTACAGACGTGGTAGGAAAAGATGGCGTTGTTCAGCGTAAAGATGAACTACTCACCTACGAATGTGATGGTTTAGCGAGTTATCGCCAACGCCCAAAAGTTGTGGTTCTCCCCCGTACCACGGAACAAGTTGCAGAGGTAGTAAAAGTTTGTGATCAATATAACTTACCTTGGGTCGCAAGAGGGGCAGGAACGGGTTTATCTGGGGGCGCGCTGCCTTTAGAAAATGGTGTTTTAATTGTCACCGCCCGCATGAATGAAATTTTAGAAACCGATCTCGCCAACCAGCGTGTGGTGGTGCAACCAGGAGTGATTAATAATTGGGTAACACAAGCGGTTAGTGGTAAAGGTTTTTATTACGCCCCTGATCCTTCTAGTCAAATTATTTGTTCGATTGGCGGAAATGTGGCAGAAAATTCAGGAGGGGTTCACTGTCTCAAATACGGTGTGACTACTAATCATGTTTTAGGACTGAAAATTGTTACTCCAGACGGTTCTATTGTCGATATTGGCGGAACGATTCCCGAAATGCCTGGGTATGACTTAACAGGCTTATTTGTGGGATCTGAGGGAACATTAGGCATTGCAACAGAAATTACACTTCGCATCCTGAAAACACCAGAATCAATCGCAGTTTTATTAGCAGATTTTGAAAGTATTGAAGCTGCTGCGGATGGGGTTGCTGCGATTATCGGCGACGGGATTATTCCTGCGGGAATGGAAATGATGGATAATCTTAGTATTAATGCTGTGGAAGATGTTGTCGGGGCGGGTTTATATCCTCGGGATGCGGGGGCAATTTTGTTAGTGGAATTAGATGGATCCGAAGTTGAAGTCAACCACAATATTGAACGTACCGCCAGAATTTGTGAGGAAAATGGCGCAAGAGGAACAACGATCGCGCACGATGCTGAAAAACGAGCTAAATTATGGAAAGGTAGAAAAGCAGCCTTTGCAGCAGCCGGACATCTGAGTCCAGATTATTTTGTGCAAGATGGGGTCATTCCCAGAACGCAACTGGCAGCGGTTTTACGAGATATTGAAGCCCTCAGCGAAGAATCGGGTTATCGCATTGCCAATGTCTTTCATGCTGGAGATGGTAATTTACATCCGTTGATTTTATACAATGAATCCATTCCTGGTGACTTAGAAAAAGTAGAAGAAATTGGTGGAAAAATTCTAAAGCGATGTGTCGAAGCTGGAGGAAGTATTTCTGGAGAACATGGCATTGGTGCCGACAAAAACTGTTACATGAGTGATATGTTCAACGAGGTCGATCTTGAAACCATGCAATATGTTCGGTTAGCTTTTAACCCGAAAGAATTAGCCAATCCCACAAAGTTATTTCCCACCCCTCGCACTTGTGGAGAGGCTGCCAATGCGCAAAAAACTGCTCAGTATAAAGAAGCAGAGCTTTATTAAAGGCTTTATTAAAGTGGTTTGAAAACTACCACTTAACCTAAATGATGAGGAATTTCTTGTTCTCAATTCCTCATTGAGATTATCAAAATATAGCTGGATAAAGATTATATGAATCCTGAAGAATTAGACAAAAAATTTGATGCAGGGGAGGATGTGATGGAGTTTTTTGATTTATCTACTCTCAAACGCCCAGGGTTAGAAGTGAAGCGAGTTAATGTTGATTTTCCACAGTGGATGGTAGATGAATTAGATAAAGAAGCACAACGCCTCGGTATTCATCGACAAGCTGTTATTAAAACATGGATCGCACAACAACTTGATCGCAAGAAGCAATCAATCTCAACCCATGAAGCAATTTAATTATTACCTCATAGGGATTATTAGTAATTGAAACTCCCAAGCCAAATGCTTTATTCCGTTTCTGTTGATAGTTTCAATCCCTCATAGGGATTATTGATAATTGAAACTTGAGAACCAAGGTTATGATGTTATCGCACTCCACCACGTTTCAATCCCTCATAGGGATTATTGATAATTGAAACTTCCAGCCCTATCCCAGAAAATAGAGGTTTGTTGTTTCAATCCCTCATAGGGATTATTGATAATTGAAACCTGACCCCAGTCAATTTTTGGCGAAGGAACGGAAAAGTTTCAATCCCTCATAGGGATTATTGATAATTGAAACCAATGCCCTTCCCGTGGTTGTAGAGATGATCCTCGTTTCAATCCC
>JAVLCL010000598.1:0-1711 GCA_031580825.1 Halothece sp. Uz-M2-17 | reverse complement strand
GTCGATGATTTAAAACAAACACGCTTTTATCAAGAAGTGTTTACAGAAGGAAAACAAGAAGGAAAACTGGAAGTTGTGTCTCGCATGCTAGAGTCTGGTGTTGAGTTAGGTACGATCGCGCAGTGGTTAGATTTACCCCTAGAAGTGGTCAAAGAACAGGCGAATCAAAAACAAAAGTAACTTGAAATGGGACAAAATCTTTCCGAAAGCCCGATCGCGCCTTCCCTCTCATATCATACTAAATCCCGATGTAGCGAAGCTACCACCCTTCGGGCATCGCGCCTTCTCTCTCACCCCAACCCTCAATTGTCGCAGGGAACTCGCCAAGAGTGACATCGCGCTTTCAGGAGAGTTCCAATCATATTAAGAAAGACAAAATTGCTATGATTTTTAGTGTAACTCTTGTAAGAGTAGTTATTTATGGAAGTAAAAGATCTAAGTATCGACGAACTTAAACTAATTATCCAAGAAACAGTTACTGAAACAATTGAATCTTTATTAAATGATCCTGATCAGAATCTAGACCTAAAACCAGAAATAGAACAGCAGTTACGAGAGTCATTAGAGAAAACGAAAAATGGAGAAAGAGGTATTCCAGCAGAAGAAATCGCCCAAAAACTTGGGTTAGATTGGTAATGAGCTATCGGGTTGAATTTAAGCAAAAAGCAGTTACTGATTTAGACTCGCTGACAAAGATATTTCAAGAGCGTATTATTAAGAAAATTAAATGGCTGTCTGAAAACTTTAATGAAATTACGCCACAAGCTTTAAGTGCTAATTTAACTGGCTTATTTAAACTTAGAGTTGGAGACTACCGAGTTATTTACTCTGTTGATAAAAATACAGAATATATAACTATTCATCGGGTGGGACATCGTAGAGAAATTTATGACTTAAAACTTCTTGAGTAAGATAATTCCATATTAAATTGTTAGAGTAAGCGCGATCGCGCCTCCCCATCTCATCCCAAAACAGCGATTCTTATGAAGTGATCATCTTCTTGCAGACCCTACTTTAAATCAAATACTTTAACCAAAGTTTGGTTAAGAAGATTGAGTTGTTGTTCGCCTAATTTTCCTAAGCGTCGCCTCAATAATTTCCGTTCAAGGGTTATAATTTTTGAAACTTTAACTTTTGAGGTGAGTTTGAGTCCTGTTAGAGAAAATTCTGGATCGTTTGAATTGATAACAAATTCATCGTCACTGGTTTCGGAAAGTGATTGAGAGGAAATAAAGCAAAGCGTTACATCCTGTCCTTTAAGATCAACCCATAAAATTACTGCAGGTCGGAGTTTAGTTTGAGTAAAGTCAGAAAAAGGAAAAGGGACAAGCACAATATCACCTTTACTCAGTTGCATTGATAGGTTCTCCGTCCTTAGAGGTATATATGTCCGGTTCTTCCGCTAGAAAGTCTAAACTATTACTATAAAGACTTAATGCAATTAAATCATTGGTTGAAGGGTAAGTATTTTCAAAAAAAAGCTTTTCTTCTAGCATTGCTTGTTCTTCTTGAGACAGTGAACGAATAGCTTGAATAAGGGATTCAATAAGTTGGGTGTTCATTGTCATTGCTTAATCGTTTCAACTTGATGATGTGCTTTGCTATCTACTTTAACAAAAGAGCGATTAGGTTCCGCCTATGTTTCGCGATCGCGCCTCCCTCCTCATCCCAAACCCGATCGCGCCTTTGTTCTCATCCCAAACCCCGATCG
>JAVLCL010000597.1:0-1713 GCA_031580825.1 Halothece sp. Uz-M2-17 | reverse complement strand
GATCGCGCCTTAAATTAATAATGACGCATCATAGAATAACCGTAGCAATTAACAGATTAGTTTATCCTAATCAAGAGCAATCGATCTGTAATCTCAGCTTTCTTCTGCTTTTGAAGTCTCGGCTTCGGTTTCCGCTGCTTCTGGAAAGACTACCCGTAGGAACGGAGGAGCGACAAATGTTGTCAAAATTACCATGACAATAATTGCTGCTTCCGTTGCTGGCGATAACGCCCCACTGGCTGAGCCAACCCCAGCAAAAACTAAACCCACTTCTCCCCGAGGAATCATGCCGACACCAATTGCAAGTTTATTAATATCAGGACGACCGAAAATGGTAAACCCTGCAATAACCTTGCCAATAATTGCGACCACAATCAGAAAGGCAGCTAAAATTAATCCTTCACGGTTACTCGGGACAGTTGGATTTAATACTCCTAAATCGGTTCTTGCGCCAACACAAACAAAAAACACTGGAACTAAGATATCCGCAACCGGAACCACTTGTTCTTCCAATTCTTTGCGTTTTTCAGTTTCCGCTAAGACCAGTCCCGCAGCAAATGCCCCTAAAATCGCTTCTAAATTAATTGCCGTGGCAATGTAAGCAAGAGCAAAAGCAAACACAAGGGAGGTCAATAATAATTCTCCCCGTGTTTTCATTTCATTGACCATCCCCACCAAAAAGGGGCTAATGAAACGTCCAACGAGAATCGTTCCCACTAAAAATGCTGCTGCACTAACCACTAAATAGATAATATTGCTGACTTCAATATTGCCCGTTTTGATCAGACTTGCCACTACGGCTAAAACAATAATACCCAAAACATCATCAATTACTGCTGCACCAATAATAATTTGTCCTTCTTTGGAATTGAGGCGACCTAACTCGGCTAAGACTTTTGCCGTAATCCCAATACTGGTTGCTGTCAAGGCTGCTCCAGCAAAAACAGCAGGAATGGCAGGAACGCCAAACCCATAATATAAACCGGCTGTTCCTCCGACAAAGGGCGCGACGACTCCTGTCACGGCAACCGCTGCTGCTTGGGGACCGACTCGTAAAAGTTCTTTTAAGTCTGATTCTAAGCCAATCTCAAAAAGTAAAATCACCACCCCGAGTTCAGACAGGATGGTGATCACTTCCCCTTGCGCTTCAAAAACAGCTTCTGCTGTACCGGGTTCAAGATCAGTGGTTTTTTCGAGAAACGTCATAATTAGGGAGTCTTCTGCTGTTGCCCCTGTTTCTGGAAAAACCAGTAAGCCTAAGACCGAAACCCCAATGACAACGCCACCGACTAATTCTCCCAGTACAGGCGGTAAATTAATGCGAGAGCAGAGTTCACCCCCAATTTTACTGGCAATATAGATGGCAACTAAGCTCAGTAAGACACTGGCTAAAATTAAACTACCATCGGCTTGCGCCGTTTCTTCTTCTGCAGTAGCCAGTAAGGGTAAGGGAATAAACTCTGTGATCACAGGACGAGAAATTAATTGAGCAAAAATCATTCTTTATTCGTTTACAGAATTTCTTTATAGTTAACGATACAACATGACTGGAGATGAGGATATCAGTTTCATTAATGGTTTCGCCAATCGCTGAGAAGAATCAATAATTAGCAAGATCAGAATTAACAATGTCAAGCAAAAATAGATAGGGAGTCGGGAAAGGTCTCTCTGCCTCAATCCCGACTAATGAGTTTGTACTCCCGTGGTTGGGTA
>JAVLCL010000055.1:0-11497 GCA_031580825.1 Halothece sp. Uz-M2-17 | reverse complement strand
TGGGGCTTCTCAGTTACCGCCCCTAGTTGACCGTGCTGTAGAATTAGGAATGAGCGCGATCGCGCTGACGGATCATGGGGTGATGTATGGCGCGATCGAGTTAATTAAAATTTGTCGCTCAAAGAATATTAAACCGATCATCGGGAATGAAATGTATGTAATTAATACCGATGATTTAGAGAAACCTGCCAAATATAAAAAATATCACCAAGTTGTTCTTGCTAAAGATACTCAAGGTTATAAAAATTTAGTTAAATTAACTACTGTTTCTAACTTAAAAGGGTTTCACGGGAAAGGCATTTTTGCTCGTCCTTGTATTAGTAAATATTATCTCGAACAGTACAAAGAAGGATTAATTGTTACCAGTGGTTGTTTAGGGGGAGAAATTCCCCAAGCCATCTTAAGAGGAGACCGCAAAGAAGCCCGTAAAGTAGCAAAATGGTATAAAAAAGTTTTTGGAGATGACTATTATTTAGAAATTCAAGATCACGGTTCCCCAGAAGATCGAATTGTCAACACAGAATTGGTTAAAATTAGTCAAGAATTAGATATTAAAATTGTCGCCACAAATGATTCCCATTTTATTTCTTGTAATGATGTAGAAGCCCATGACGCACTGATTTGTATTCAAACCAATAAATTAATTACTGAAGATAAACGGTTGCGCTATAGCGGTACGGAATACCTGAAATCGGCTGATGAAATGCGACAGTTATTTCGGGATCATTTATCTGATGATATTATTGAAAGCGCGAACGCGAATACCGTAGAAGTTGCCGAAAAAGTTAAACCTTATAACATTTTAGGCGAACCCCGCATTCCCGATTATCCGGTTCCCAGTGGACATAATGCCGATACTTATCTCGAAGAATTAACTTGGAATGGGTTAATGGAACGTTTGGGGTGTCGCAGTCGTTCTGAAATTAGTGAGACGTATAAAACCCGTTTAGAACGCGAATTAACCATTATGCAAGAACGGGGGTTTTCCACTTACTTTTTAGTGGTTTGGGATTATATTAAATACGCTAGAGATAATAATATCCCAGTCGGTCCTGGACGCGGTTCTGCTGCAGGTTCTCTTGTCGCTTATGCTTTAAAAATTACCAATATTGATCCCGTTCATCATGGCTTATTATTTGAGCGTTTCTTAAATCCAGAACGGAAGTCGATGCCGGATATTGATACCGACTTTTGTATTGAAAGAAGAGATGAAGTTATTGATTACGTCACTCGCCGTTATGGAGATGATAAAGTGGCGCAAATTATTACCTTTAACCGCATGACATCAAAAGCGGTTTTAAAAGATGTTGCCCGCGTTTTAGATATTCCTTATTCGGAATCAGATCGCCTCGCCAAAATGATTCCGGTTGCGCGAGGAAAACCAGCAGAACTAAGCAAAATGATCTCCGATGATACCCCAGAACCGGAGTTTAAGAAACTCTATGATTCGGATGAAAAAGTTCGGCGTTGGGTTGACATGGCAATTCGCATTGAAGGAACGAACAAAACCTTTGGCGTTCATGCTGCGGGAGTCGTGATTTCTAAAGAACCCTTAGATGAAGTGGTTCCCCTCCAAAAGAATAATGATGGGGCAGTGATTACCCAGTATTATATGGAAGATTTAGAAGCCCTTGGTTTGTTAAAAATGGATTTTCTAGGGCTGAAAAATTTAACAACCATTCAACGTACGGCTGATTTAATTGAGAAAAATAAAGGCACAAAATTGGATTTAGATCAACTGCCTTTAGATGAAATTCATTCTCGGAAAATTCTAGCCAAAGGGGAAATTAAAAATACGAAACCCAATGATATTAAAAAGACCTATAACCTCATTGAAAAAGGTTGGTTAGAAGGGGTTTTTCAACTTGAATCATCGGGAATGTTAAAAGTCGTCCAAGACTTAAAGCCCTCCAGTATTGAAGATCTTTCTTCGATTTTAGCCTTATATCGTCCGGGTCCGTTAGATGCCGGACTGATTCCTAAGTTTATTGACCGGAAACATGGACGAGAAGAAATTATCTATGAACATCCTATTTTAGAACCGATTTTAGATGAAACTTATGCCGTCATGGTCTATCAAGAACAGATCATGAAAATTGCTCAAGACATGGCAGGTTATTCTCTTGGACAAGCGGACTTATTGCGCCGTGCGATGGGGAAAAAGAAAGTAAAAGAAATGCAGAAACATCGCGAAATTTTTATTGATGGGGCAACCAAAAATGGGGTTAAACAAGAGACAGCTGAACACTTATTTGATCAAATGATTAAATTTGCTGAATATTGTCTCAGCTACGATACAGAAATTTGGACAGTAGAATATGGAGCGATGCCCATTGGCAAAATTGTAGAAGAAAAAATTGAATGTACGGTTTACACGGTTGATGACAATGGCTTTGTTTATACTCAGCCCATCGCACAATGGCATCCTCGCGGTCAACAAGAAATTATTGAATATACTTTAGAAGATGGCAGAAAAATTCGCGCCACTCAAGACCATAAAATGATGACTGAAACCGGAGAAATGTTACCGATTGAAGAAATCTTTAAACGGCAATTGGATTTAAAAGTAGTTGTTGGTCATTAGTTATTGGTCATTGGTCATGAGTTGATGAACTAACTAAGGGGGGAGAAATATGTTTAATTAGATGGATGTAGATCAAGTGTTAGAAAAGTGAAACTAAGCATTGTGTCGAGGCAAGTTTTACAAAATAGTCTTCTCACTCCTGATCCAAAACGCTAATTCTAGATCAAGCCAAGATTACTATTTGATGGGGTAAGCCTTGGCTATCAACAAATGGATTTGTAGTTTAGACTCACTAGAACATGGGACGAAATCCTCAAAAAATAAATAACTTCCGAAAACGATTTAAAAAAGTCCCCTTAGGATTTGTTCAACTCTGGAATATGAGTTTCGGCTTCTTCGGAATTCAATTTGGTTGGACATTGCAAATGGCAAACACCAGCGCCATCTATGAATATTTAGGGGCAAATCCCGAACAAATCCCTCTGTTGTGGCTTGCAGCCCCCCTCAGTGGTTTAATTGCCCAACCAATTATTGGTTACATGAGTGATCGGACTTGGACTCGGTTGGGACGGAGGCGACCCTATTTCTTATTTGGTGCGATTCTCAGTTCGATCGCGCTGGTGATCATGCCCAATTCTTCCAGCCTCTGGATGGCAGCCGGTGCGTTATGGATTCTAGATACCTCGGTCAACATCAGTATGGAACCTTTTCGAGCCTTTGTATCTGATTTAGTTCCCGAACATCAGCGCACCCTAGGCTTTGGAATGCAAGCGTTTTTTATTGGCTTAGGAGCAGTGATCGCTTCGATTTGCCCTTGGATTCTCAATCATTGGTTTCACTTGAATCAAGTCAACACCGCTAGTGGTGGAATTCCGTTTACGGTAAAAGTATCCTACTACATCGGGGCTGTTGTCTTTTTAGGGACAGTATTATGGACAGTGTTTACAACCAAAGAATATCCGCCACAGGAAGAAGAACTGCAAAGACAGCGTGAAAGTAACCCAAGCGGAATCATTGGTCTGTTTAAGGGCATTTTCGACAAAGTTCGCAATATGCCGACTTTGATGAGACAACTGGCTTGGGTACAGTTTTTTACTTGGCTCGGCATTTTCTGTGTCTTTCTCTATTTCCCGCCAGCAGTGGGACACGAAATTTTTGGCGCGACCGAAGAAAGTTCCCCGCTTTATCAACAAGGCATCGAATGGGCAGGAATTTGTATTGCCATCTATAATGTTGTCTGCTTTGTCTATTCTCTCTTCCTGTCACGTATCGCAGCCATAACCAGTCGGAAAGCGACTCATGGCTTTAGTTTGATCTGTGGTGGTTTAGGGTTAGTGTCTTTATTACTGGTGGATAACCAATATCTGCTCATTTTACCCATGGCTGGTTTTGGGTTAGCTTGGGCAAGTGCTTTAACCATGCCCTACTCCATGCTATCGGATGTCTTACCCATGAAAGACACAGGCATTTATATGGGCATTTTTAATGCCTTCATCGTGATTCCGCAAGTGATTGCTGCCTTAGGGTTAGGTTGGGTGATGGAAAATCTCTTAGGCAATAATCGCATTGTTGCTTTAGCCGTTGGTGGGGTTTCCATGCTCATTGCAGCAGTATTAGTACAATGGGTTAAAGATGTCACCAAAGACGAACAAAGCACTGGCAAAACGCCTAAGTCTCGGTTGGCAACAGAAGGTTCTGAAACGGCAAGCTAATTTCTATTTTGGTTGAGAAATTGCAGACCGTATTCGCGCTGTCACCTTCCTCTCGGATAAGGAAAAATTGGATCCTGAGCTATTGGCGACAGCCCCGCGTTCTGTTGCGTAGCATGGAGTATGTCACGAGCATCACTGTCATCACTGCTTACCGAGAACGGTAGATCATCGGATTGTTTCCATTTGGTTGGTCTGGAGAATGAAAATGAAGTTCTCCATCCACTTGATCAACCAGATAAATTTGTTCCCATTCTCCGGGTTGGTAATACCGCAAAACTTTTCCTCCTAGGAGTTCCCAGCGAAAACTACCCTTCTGTTGGAGATGCGCTGCAATTTGAGTGACTTCACCATTATCTTGAAATGTGGTTAATATCGTTCCTGCACAATTCCCGCAAACCCATTCAGTATCAGTCAAATCCTCTGTTTTGAGTGCAGGTTGGACGAAGCGAGCACCTGTCGGTGGAATAATTGTTAATTTATCATCCATGACATAACCATATTCACTACAGTAATGAGGGGGGTAGGGAGGATCGGGATAAGGCTGACCACAAAAGTATATTCCTCCCGAGGAGTTGGGACTCGGCATCCAAACAATATCAAATCCAACTGGTACTAACTCACTAACCGGTTGCCACGGTCCGAGTCCTGCGACATCTGCAAATCGGTATTGCCCATCTTGAATTTCGATCGCTGCATCACCAACCCCCGCACCATACATTCCATTGGCAAGTTTTTCTGAAGAATTTGAAGGCATTGGATTACTGGCAAGAACTTCATTAATCAGTGCAACCGCTTTTTCATACTCTTGGATTTGATTTTCTTGTTGAAAAAGGTTAGCTGCCATTTGTAAATCCTCAAGACCTTGATCTGAATTGTCTAATTGAAGATAATTAAGCCCTCGAATGTAATAGGCTTTAGCAAAATTAGAATCCAAACGAATCACTTGAGTAAAATCAGTAATCGCTTCTGTTGCGCGATCTTGCGTCGTATAAGCCAAGCCTCTCAGGTAATAAGCCTCAGTATAATTCTGATTAAGGCGAATTGCTTCATTCAAAGCTGTTATTGCTCTAATATATTTCTCCTGTTTCGCATAGGTAACAGCTTGCAGATAGTAATCTGATGCTGACAGTTGAGCTTGCACTGGTGATGATGCAATCATCACTGTGACGACAGGTGCTATTAGTGAAGCGGAAAATTGATGAGAGTAACTCACTGTTTGAAAATAGATTTGATTACGCTATTGTTTTTTATCACAAAACTATCTTAATTCAAAGTATTACTTTTAGCGATTTCAATAAAAAATACAAAGTGATATAAAGGATAATGTTTTATGTAGTAAATGTTACTGTAATCTTTCGATTCATCCTGCAAAATAAAGCAGTTAAAATCAATCAAATCAAACATTGCTTCTAGGGTTCCGATCGCGCTGCTAGCGTGGTGTCTGGTCCAAGAGAAGCAGGCTCTCTCAAATTGAAAGAGCAACACGGCGGGACAAAAGCCCGGGAGGTCTCAATAACAGTGATAACTGTTGAGAGGTCTCCTTTTTTTGTATTTTAGGAGGAATTCGCTATAAATGAGTGAGCAAAATCAACCCAGTGAAGCCAACCGTGCCTTAGAGAAAGAAAGTCAACTCCCCTTAACAGGGTGGCAACAAGAAGTCTCCCAAGGGTTAGACTACGGTTTAGAAGCAGCAGACAGTATTCGCGATCGCAGCATTTCCACATTTTCTCGCGGTGAACTGCCACACTACGCAGGAATTAACACTTTTTTGAAAGCCCCTTACGTGGAAGATGTCAAACAAGTGGGGAACTATGATGTCGCCATTGTCGGTGTTCCCCATGATTCTGGCACCACCTACCGCCCCGGAACGCGCTTTGGACCCCAAGGCATTCGTAAAATTTCTGCCCTTTACACCCCCTATAACTTTGAACTCGGTGTTGACTTAAGAGAACAAATTACCCTTTGTGATGTCGGGGATATCTTTACCATTCCCGGCAATAATGAAAAGTCGTTTGACCAAATTTCTAAAGGCATTGCCCATATTTTTAAATCCGGAGCATTACCGATTATTTTAGGGGGCGATCACTCCATTGGTTTTCCCACCGTGCGTGGCGTTTGTCGTCATTTAGGAGACAAAAAAGTGGGGATTATTCACTTTGATCGCCATGTGGATACCCAAGAAAGTGACCTTGATGAACGGATGCACACTTGCCCTTGGTTCCACGCAACGAATATTAAAAATGCCCCAGCAAAAAACCTCGTTCAACTGGGAATTGGGGGCTGGCAAGTCCCTCGTCAAGGGGTCAAAGTTTGTCGAGAACGAGAAACCAATATTCTCACCGTTACCGATATTACAGAAATGGGCTTAGATGCTGCGGTAGATTTTGCCTTGGAACGGGCTTTAGATGGTACGGATTGTGTTTATATTAGCTTTGATATTGATTGTATTGATGCTGGCTTTGTTCCCGGTACCGGTTGGCCAGAACCAGGTGGTTTATTACCCCGAGAAGCCCTTTATTTATTAGGAAAAATTGTGCAGCAAGCTCCAGTTTGTGGATTAGAAGTCGTGGAAGTTTCTCCTCCTTATGATGTCAGTGATATGACCGCTTTAATGGCAACGCGAGTGATTTGTGATGCCATGGCCCATTTAGTGCTTTCCGGACAACTTCCGCGTCAAGAAAAGCCCCATTATATCCATGAAGAAGCGCAAGAAACCGCCGATTATTGGCAGTAAAGAAGGAGACTGGCAAATGCACGAAACAGACATGACAAAAGCCTTAATTCAAACGGTAAAAGAGTGGTGGCATCAACAACCCAGTCCTCCTCAAATCGAAAAAATTCATTTATTAGTGGGAGAGTTTACTTGTGTTGAACCCGCTAGTTTACAATTTGCCTTTGAAGTGCAAACCCAGAACTCTTTTTTAGAAGGGGTAGAACTGGTTATTCAAAATAGTCCGCTCATTGCATTTTGTCATCCTTGTCAACAAGAATATTTCCCAAAATATGGTGAACACTATGCTTGTCCCACTTGTCATTCCCCAATGGAAGATATTCGGTCTGGACGAGAATTAAAAATTGATCATATTGAATATACGACCCAAGAATCTCTTGCCGTTTAGAAACTTTTGACTTAGAAAATAATGCACCAAACCTTCGATGCAGCCTTAGGCGTTAATCTCCTTCACGCAAACCAAACTGAAGCGGATCATAACCGAGACCATTTTGATACTTGGGGAATTACTTGCTTAAATTTAATGAGTAGTCCTGGGGCAGGAAAAACGGTTCTCTTAGAAAAAACGCTCTCTCAATTATCGTCTGCATTGAAACTGGCGGTTATTGAAGGGGATATGACCACAGAATTAGATGCCGAGCGACTCCGCCAATATGATGTTCCGATTATAGCTATTAATACCGGACGTTCCTGTCATCTGGATGCCAAAATGGTCGCCGGTGGGTTACATCAGCTTCAACATAATTATAATCCCCAAGACTTTGATTTAATCTTTGTTGAAAATGTTGGCAACTTAGTTTGTCCTGCCGAATTTGAAGTAGGAGAACACGCAAAAGTTGCGCTGCTTAGTGTCACTGAAGGGGAAGATAAACCCCTCAAATATCCGGTCATGTTTCAAGAAGCGGATTGTCTTTTAGTGACCAAAATGGACTTAGCCCCCCATTTAGAAATTGATATTAAACGTATTGAAAATAATGTCCGCCAAATGAACCCAAATGTCACAATTATTCCCGTTTCCGCAAAAACCGGAGAAGGATTAGATTCTTGGTTCAATTGGGTGCAGCAGCAAGTTACCTCTCCCGTCGTTATTCATTAAGAAAAAAGGATTATGAAGTTACCGAAATTCTTAACACAGTTGAGTTTATTTTGTCTTAGTTTATTATTAGCTGTCAGTTGTAATACGAGTAATAATACCCCAACTACAGATAATTCTAATGGGAATCAAGCCAGTGGTGAACCTGTTGTTTTAGGGTATAGTAATTGGGCAGGTTGGTGGCCCTGGGCGATCGCGCAAGAAGAAGGATTATTTGAGAAAAATGGGGCAAATGTCAGACTGCAATGGTTTGATGGGTATCTGGCTTCCATGGAAGCCCTCGCAGCCGGACAACTTGATGCCAACTGTCAAACTTTAAACGATACGGTTTCGTTTGTAGAAGATGCCGTTAATGGGGAAGTGGTCGTTTTAGTCAATGATAACTCCGCCGGAAATGACAAAATTATTGCTGCTGAAGAAATTCAATCTATTCCTGAATTAAAAGGAAAAGATGTCGCCGTGGAAGCGGGAGTAGTTGATGATTTTCTCCTGTCTTTAGCGTTAGAAGAAGAAGGCATGTCCCGCAGTGATGTCAATATTGTTGACTTAGAAACTGGGGCTGCTGCTGCTGCGTTTGCAGCCGGACAAGTGGATGCAGTGGGCGCATTTCCTCCCTTTTGGTTAACTGCACTCAAACGAGAAGGAAGTCATGAATTAATTAGTTCCGCTGCTTTTCCAGGGGCAATTCCAGATTTATTAGTGACCAGTCAAAAACTAATTGATGAGCGTCCCGACCAAGTTCAAGCATTAGTCAATACTTGGTTTGATGTCTTAGCATTTATGGAAAATAATCCCGCGCGATCGGATGAAATCATGGCGCAACGTGCCGATGTCACCACAGAAGAATTACAGCTATTTAAAGAAGGAACAAGAATGTTTACTTTAGAAGATAATTTAGAAGCCTTTAGTGAGGGCGATACGATGAAACATATGCCTTATGCTGCCCAAGAAATGGCTGATTTTATGGTGAGCGTTGATTTTATTCCGGAAAAACCAGATTTAAGTAATTTACTGAATGACAGTTTTGTTAAAACCTATGCTGAAAACCAGTAAGGATTAATTATGTCTAATGCCTTCAAAAATAAAGGTCAAACCCAAGGATTACCCCCAACAATATTCTGGCGCATTGCTGAAGATATCCCCCAACCTTTACAGTGGGCTTTAATGATCATTTCTGTGGTGATTCCATTTTTATTGTGGTGGTTATTAGCCAGTTTTGGAGGCGTTGAAGATGTTTTTCTTCCCAGTCCATTACAAGTGGGAGAAGCCTTTGCCCGCCTGTGGGAAAAAGGCTATTTGATTAAAGATACAGTCGCTAGTTTTTTACGAGTGGTTGGGGGATTTTTCTTAGCCGGTTTAATTGCAATTCCAATCGGGATTGGTATGGGGGCTTTTGCCAGTATTCGGTCATTATTTGAACCGATTGTTGGTATTTTACGGTATATGCCTGCTCCTGCTTTTATTCCCTTACTCATTCTCTATTTAGGGATTGGCGAGGAACCAAAGATTTTACTGATTTTTATTGGCACCATTTTCTTTAATGTGCTGATGATTATGGATGCGGTGAAGTTTGTTCCGAAAGAGTTAATTGAAACGACTTATACGTTAGGGGGGTTACGATGGCAAGTGTTATTTCAGGTGATTACTCCTTATATTATTCCCAATATTATTGATGCCTTTCGGATTAATATTGCAACCTCTTGGAACTTAGTGATTGTGGCGGAATTAGTAGCTGCGGAACAAGGGTTAGGAAAACGAATTTTACTGGCTCAAAAGTTTCTAAAAACCGATGAAATTTTTGCTTGTTTGATTGTTCTCGGATTAATTGGATTCCTATTAGATCTCTCTTTTCGCGCCTTATTACGGATTTTTTGTAAATGGGCATTTTAAGTATTACATGAAGTTCAAAATATTATGCATTTAGAAGTCAAAAATCTCCATAAAGCGTTTCCAACCAAACAAGGTAATTTTCTAGCGCTTAAAGATATTAACTTACAAATTAAAAGCGGAGAATTAGTTTGTGCTGTGGGTGCTTCTGGCTCAGGGAAATCAACCTTATTACGCTTAATAGCCGGATTAGATTATCCCACCTCTGGAGAAATTACTGTTGATAATGTTCCCATTATTGGACCAGGGCGCGATCGCGGGATGGTTTTTCAACGTTACACCCTTTATCCTTGGCTAAATGTCGAAAAAAATGTCGAATTTGGTTTAAAGTTGCAAGGAGTTCCTCGTGCCGAACGCAGAGAACGCATTTCTTATTATCTCAATGTTGTGGGTTTAACCCAGTTTAAAAACGCGCTACCGAAAGCCCTTTCTGGTGGAATGAAACAACGAGTTGCCATTGCTAGAGCTTTAGCTTGTGAACCTAAAATTTTGCTCATGGATGAACCTTTTGGTGCCTTAGATGTGCAAACGAAAGAAACGATGCAACAGTTTTTATTAGACGTTTGGCAACGCACTAGCACGACGATTTTAATGATTACTCACGATGTCGAAGAAGCGGTTTTTTTAGCACAGCGAATTTACGTTTTAAGTGCGCGACCCGGAAGTGTTCAAGAAGAGGTCGAAATCAATTTACCGGCAGATAAAGGTCAACAAGAGTCTTATCATATTAAAGCCTTGTTGGAGTTTCAACAGTATCGCGAAAAAATTACCCAACTCCTTAAAAATAATAGTGTGGAGCAAGAAGTTTTAACGCACTAAAAAACGCACCTGATCTAAGCATCAGATGCGCTTTTACGTTTAGTTAGTTTATACCATCAACAGCGATGACTTAAACACTGGTGAGGGTTTTCTCTTCTTCTGCGACTTCTGCATTTGCCACAGGGGTTTCGGCTTCTGAAGGAGGAACAATTTGCCAGAATTTCGGTAAATAAGTGTTCCAATTCTCCAGAATCATTTGAGCTTTCTTGCTACCTGTGCGTTCAACATGGGCTTCAATTAACCCTTTCAGTTGTTCTTCTCCCGCTTTGCTGACAATGCGCTGATAACTGACAATTTCCGTGTTGACTTTGGCGGGGAAATTATCTTCTTCATCGAGGAAGTAAGCAATACCACCAGTCATACCAGCCCCAACATTGCGTCCAGTTTTACCTAAGACAACGATAACGCCACCGGTCATATATTCACAACAATGGTCGCCTGACCCCATAATAACGGCGTGTCCAAAGGAGTTACGAACGGCGAACCGTTCTCCGGCTTGACCATTGGCGTAGAGGTGTCCACCGGTTGCCCCATACAAGCAAGTGTTACCAATAATGGCATTATTTGCCGGTTCATAGGTGGCTTCTGCTGGGGGAACGATGACAATTTCGCCACCATTCATGCCTTTACCTACATAGTCATTAGCTTCGCCAGTGAGTTTGAGGTTCATTCCGGCAAGGTTAAATGCACCAAAACTTTGTCCGGCTGCCCCTTGGAAATGGAGGTTGATT
>JAVLCL010000596.1:0-1718 GCA_031580825.1 Halothece sp. Uz-M2-17 | reverse complement strand
GCTGCGAATGTCTTTTCTCTGGGTATCGCTAATTTTTGCTTTTGCCTCCCAAATACGGGCGACAGAAGCACTAATGCGTTGTGGAGATAGACGACCATTGTTGACGGCTTCTAAGATTGCAGCGATCGCGCGTTCTGGGTTTTCAGGCATTAAGATAATATCAGCACCCGCTTCAATGGCAAGAATCGGAATTTCCTCCGGCGAAGCAATTTCACGTAACGCCCCCATAATCAGCGCATCCGTAACAATTAAGCCCTCAAACCCTAAACTCAGCCGTAACTGTTGCGTGAGAATTGTAGAAGAAAGGGTAGCGGGAAGCGTGTCATCCCAACACCGAACCAATAAATGAGCACTCATCACCGCATCCACCCCTTGAGAAATCGCACCGATAAAGGGAGGAAGTTCGATTACTTTTAAACGCTCTGTTCCCACCTCAATCACGGGTAACTTTAAATGGGAATCGGTTGCGGTATCTCCATGTCCTGGAAAATGTTTCGCTGTCGTTAACACCGAATCAGTCTGTGCGCCAGCAATAAACTCCTGAGTTAATTCTTGAACGATCTCTGGACTTTCCCCAAAGGAACGCACATTAATCACAGGATTATCAGGATTATTGTTCACATCAACCACAGGGGCTAACACCCAATTTAGACCAAGGGCTGAGGCTTCCTGTGCGGTTACTTCTCCCATTTTCCGAGCATACTCTTTCGCTAAAGGGAGATCGATTTTTGCGATTTCTCCCAACGCCATGGGAGGTGGAAACCCAGTTGCGCCAGAAAAACGTTGTCCCACCCCTTCTTCAATATCAGCAGCCATCAAGAGGGGAATGTCTGACCAATCTTGTAATTGATGAGTGCGTTCAGCAATTTCGATCGCGCTTCCCCCCAATAAAATCACTCCACCGACTTTTAAATCCCGAATCCAACGTTCTAACGCTTGATTAGAAGGTTCCCACTGCGGGAAACGAATTTGATGATCAAAACTATACCCAGATGCACGAACAACAATCATCTGGGCAATTTGTTCAGCAAGGGAAAGTTGCGTGTAATCGGGAAGAGTCAACATTAACTTTCCTCGTCCTCCTCTTCAGCACGTTGCGCACTGAGTTCGTTAATTAAAGACAATGTCCGATCACCAAGTTCTAAGGACATATCTTCATGAAAGACCACTTCTGGTGTTCTCCGTAAGCGAATCCGTTTTCCTAACTCACGGCGGACAAAAGCCGTAGAAGACTTTAACCCCTCCATCGTTTCCGTTTTCGCTTCTTGAGTGCCATAGATACTGACAAAGATTTTGGCGTGTTGGAGATCGTTAGAAACATCCACCGCAGTCACGCTGACCATCCCAGCACCCACACGATCATCTTTAATACCATTAATCAGCATTTGGCTTACTTCCTGCTGAATGAGGGAGGCGACCCTTGCCACACGGCGACTGGTTGCCATTTTTTTTCTCCTTAACAATCCGCCTTTTCTATATTAAATCGAAACGGAGAATTCTTGTGTCCCAAGAACCAATAACCAATAATAAAGAACGAAAATTCAGCATTTCTCTTACAAAATGAGAAAGTTACGATCAAAATTACAAACATATACAAAAAAATGTTTAGACTAACTTAATATTTATGACAGTTATAGGGAATTAGAAATATACTAAAAATAAGGGAAAAAGCAAATCATTATTATTCAATTTAGCCACATTCAGTGTGGATATTTCGC
>JAVLCL010000595.1:0-1721 GCA_031580825.1 Halothece sp. Uz-M2-17 | reverse complement strand
TCATGGCGCGATCGCGCAGAACTGAATCTTGGCAAGTGCGTTGGGGATTACCGCGTCCTTCCATGTTGGGCTTGCAAGCGGGAAGCTGTTTTGTTTATCAAATTCAAGACAACCAGAAACCTGCACCCGAAAAGCTAGCTGAACTCGAAGCCAGAGGTATTGGGGAACGGCGGGTGGAAGGATACGGACAAATTTGCTTTAATGATCCGCTTTTAACTTCACAACTTAATAATAAAATCCAACCTACTTCTAAGGGAAAGCAGTCTAATCCGACGCTGAACAGGATCAAGCGTGACGATTTATCTTTTGACTATGCTCGCACCATTGAGACCGCAGCATGGCGGGACGCGATTGAGAAAAAGGCACTCGCGATCGCTGCTTCTAGAGAAAAACGTCAGGAAGTATTGGGCATCAAAATTGATGGGGAAGAGAGTCACCCGTCGATGAGTCAACTGGGTGGCTTGCGCTCAACCTTACGTCGTTTACAATCTTTATCTGATCAAAATCAAATTACCAGTTGGGTTGCAGCTTTAGAAAATATCCCAAATCGGAAAGAAAAATGGGACAAAACAGACAACGGACTCCAGAAAATTCGAGAACTGGTTACTAATGACCAGAAAATCTGGCAAGCCTTGAATATTGCATCATTAGACAAATTAACCATTACTGTCGGCGGGCGCAATGAACTTGAACAAATTCTTTGGGCGGAAGCGGTGCGAACCTTAGTGGATGCGATGATTCGCGCTCATAAACGAGATTTAGAAAAAGCACAAGGACAAAAAGTAGAATAAATCATGGCACGAGAAATAGACACGCGCTGGAAAATTAACGGCACACTTACTGCGGAAACGCCAATTCATATTGGGGGAGTGGGAGGAGATGCGGATACTGATCTCACTTTAGCAATGAATGGTCAGGGAAATTATTACATCCCAGGGACAAGTCTAGCTGGGGCGTTGCGCGGTTGGATGGGTCGTTCTGTAGAAGAAACGCATCTTAATGATCTCTGGGGCTTTCAAGAAAAAGATCAAGGTCAGGCAAGTTTTATTATTATTGATGATGCTGAAATTAAACAACTCAATCAAACGATTGAAATTCGAGAAGGAGTGGGCATTGATCGCGATACGGGAACCGCAGCGGAACGCTTCAAATATAGTCGTGCCATTCTCCCCAAAGGCGTGACATTTCCCCTCAACATCACCCTAGATTGTCAAAAAGGTCAAGAACCTGATGATCTTTGGCAATTGCTGCTTGCATTAGAAAAAGGTGATATTCGCATTGGGGCTGCAAAAACAAGAGGATTAGGAAAAGTGAAACTCACTGTCTCCAGTATCCATGAACAAACCTTTAGGGATAAGAATATTTTTGATGTTCTTCTTAACGGTGGTCAACCTCAGAAGTGGGAGGATTTAAAGCCGAAAACTTATCATTCTCCTGATAAACTAAGCCTCAATATTCAATGGACTCCCAAAGACCCGGTCATGGTCAAATCAGAAGGGGAAGGGATTGCCGTCGATATTCTACCTCTGGTTAGCCAAGTCAATCAGAATACCTATTTTGTGATTCCGGGGAGTGCCATCAAAGGGGTGCTTCGGACTCAAGCTGAACGCATTGTGCGAACCGTTTGTGATTGGTCAACGGCAGACGACTTTTCCGAACAAGTCGAACTCGATCTCATCAATGAATTGTTTGGTCGTGCCGAAAAGAGTCAAACCAAACAC
>JAVLCL010000594.1:0-1724 GCA_031580825.1 Halothece sp. Uz-M2-17 | reverse complement strand
CTTTCTTCCCAATAAGATCGTTCATAATCAATAAATTCTTCTTTAGATAAAACCATTACATCTTGGGGCAAAATTTCCCGTAATCGGTTTAAGGTTACTTGTAAATTTGCTTCCTCATTCAATTCTAAAACGCCGATGTGAACCAGTCCTTTTTCGCCCCCAACAATGCGTAAAAAGTTCTGATCACTCGTCAAAAGATTACCATCTGCACCAAATGATGCGCCCATTTCAAATAAGCCACCAACTGTGACTTGTTGTTCACTGACTTCAGTTTTTATAACTTTGTTTTCTTGATAAAGTTCTGCAATCGGTCCAAATTCAGATCGAGATTCTGCATCAAATAAAACATAATCCTGTAACTTAAGAATATCTTGATTTTTTTCTATACCTGGAAAGTTCAAAACTCGATCAGAAGGATTAATTCCAATCACCATCAATTGCCTAGTATTGTTCTCGACTGGGTTTTTCCATAAGGCAAAACTAATATAAACGGGGCTTGCTGACTCTACTCCTTTTACTGCTAAAGCCTGATACATTCTGCGCTGAGAAAACTCATCTAAACCAATTAAAGCGGTAGATTGAGAACTCATTAAAAAAATATCACCTTCAAAGCGTTTATGTAAAACAATTGAACTTTCGAGTAATGCCCCCTTAAAGCCCAGTTGTAAGAACATTAAAATATCCGCAAATCCAATTCCAGCTAAAGCAACCAGTAACCGAATTTTACTATAAGAAAGTTGTAACCAAGGAAGAGAAATTGCCATATTTTTTCTAATTTTGAACTTGAATTTTAATTAAAACTTGGGAATTTGTTAATTTTTGAACAACCGCACTGGCTTCTGGAGTTAATGTTACTTCTACTTCTGAAACACGGACATCAACATCTGCTGCTGGGTCATTACTGAAAACCTCCTTCCTGCCAATTTTTAAACCAATTTTGCTAACTTTTCCCGTTAACTCTTCACTAAAGGCATTACTTTCTGAGGTAATCATTGCAGTTTGTCCGAGTTTGACGCGACTAATATCACTTTCATAAACTTCTGCAATAGCAGCCATTTCTGTGGTATTTCCTAGTTCCAGAATACCTTCTGTTTCGCTGACTGTCTCTCCAGTACGGGTATTAATTTCAATGATTTTTCCTGCTTGAGGAACTTTTATTTTAGAGAGTTCAAAGTTAGCTTGGGCTTCTTCTAAAGACGCGATCGCGCTTTCTAATTGGGCTTGGGCTTCTTGAATATCAACGGGTCGTATTTCTTCAATTTTTGCTAAAGTTCCTTGGGCTTCTAAAATTTCTTTTTGCAGGGTATTAATGGTTTTATATCGTCGGGTAATTGCTTCTTGATAACTTTCCTGCGCCGTTTCTAAGTCTAATAAGCGTTGGTCTAATTCAGACTCAGAAATTGCCCCTTCTTCCTCTAAAAACTTATATCGTCTAAACTCTGCTTCAGTATTTCGGAGTTGAGCTTTTAAACGGTCTAGAGTTGCAGTTTGAGTTGCAGTTTCTCCTTCTAATTCTGCTCTCAACCGTTCAATTTCTGCTTGTTGTGCTTCAATTTCTCCCTGTTTTGCCCCAGCTTGAATTTTAGTTAAGCGCGATCGCGCCACAGCCACTTCTTTTTCTGCTTTTTTGACCGCAGCTTGACGCACTGCAAAACTATCTAAAATTGCAACCACTTCCCCCGCTTCCACTTGATCTCCTTCTGCAACCAATAACTTTTCGATCC
>JAVLCL010000054.1:0-11609 GCA_031580825.1 Halothece sp. Uz-M2-17 | reverse complement strand
GTGGTGATTAGTAGTCATTAGTGGTTTATCACTTAAACGAATAACAAAGAACCAAGAACAAAAATAAATGATTGAATTTTCCCAGTTTTGCGAACTTGCGAATCAAGGTAACTTTATTCCCGTTTACGAAGAATGGACAGCCGATTTAGAAACCCCGGTTTCGGCTTGGTTTAAAGTTTGTGCGGGACAACCGTATAGCTTTCTTTTAGAGTCGGTGGAAGGGGGAGAAAATCTCGGACGCTACAGTTTTTTAGGCTGTGACCCGATGTGGGTATTAGAAAATCGCGGAGAAACCACCAAGCAAGTCGATCGCGCTGGGAAAGAAACGGTTTATCACGGAAATCCCTTTACGGTTTTAAAAGAGTGTCTCGCTTCGATTCATCCTGTCAAACTCGACAACCTTCCCCCTGGTATTGGCGGATTATTTGGAATGTGGGGTTATGAATTGATTAATTGGATTGAACCGCGCGTTCCCATTCATTCCCGTCAAGAAGACGATTTACCCGATGGGGTGTGGATGCAGGTGGATCAACTGCTGGTGTTTGATCAAGTGAAACGCAAAATTTTTGCCATTGCGTATGCAGACTTGCGAGAAGAACCAGATTTGCAAACGGCGTATCAAGAGGCGCGCGATCGCGTGACAACTCTAGTCAGTAAGTTACAGTCTCCGTTACCTCAAATTGCAAATACGGTTTCTCTTTCCTCTTCTCCGACAACAGATAATTCCACCTATGAAAGTACCACCACACAAGCCGATTTTGAAGCCAGTGTGGAAAAAGCGAAAGACTATATCCACGCCGGAGATATTTTTCAAGTAGTGCTTTCGCAACGCTTAAATACGTCTTACACCGGACATCCGTTTAATCTTTATCGTTCTTTACGCATGGTCAATCCTTCCCCTTATATGGCGTATTATCAGTTTGGGGATTGGCAATTAATCGGGTCATCACCAGAGGTGATGGTGAAAGTCGAAGTGACCGCCGATGATAAGCAACAAGCCACGTTACGCCCCATTGCAGGAACACGCAAACGGGGACAAACCCCCGCCGAAGACAACGCCTTAGCTGAAGATTTATTGCAAGATCGTAAAGAACTTGCCGAACATATTATGTTGGTGGATTTAGGACGTAATGATTTAGGGCGCGTGTGCGAAAAAGGAAGCGTTACCGTCGATCAACTGATGACTATCGAACGGTATTCTCATGTGATGCACATTGTTAGTAATGTTATTGGGGAAATTGCAAACCAAAAAACGGCTTGGGAAGTCTTAAAAGCCACATTTCCGGCGGGAACCGTCAGTGGCGCGCCGAAAATCCGTGCCATGGAAATTATTGCCGAATTAGAACCCCATCGCCGGGGTCCCTATTCTGGGGTCTATGGCTATTATGATTTTGAAGGACAACTCAACAGCGCGATCGCGATTCGCACCATGATTGTGCGCCCTGAAAGCGATAATAAACATAAAGTTTCGGTACAAGCTGGGGCGGGAGTTGTTGCCGATTCCGTTCCCAGCAAAGAGTATGAGGAAACACTCAATAAAGCCAAAGCATTACTCGAAGCCATTCGCGCGCTTCAGTAACGTTAAAATTATGTTGTGGTGTTCTTTGGTCGGTTAAGGGACAAAGTGAGTCATTGTCTGTTATTCGTTCATCGTTCCTTTTTAATGTCTGCAATTCCTGTTCCCAATATAGTGCTACGCGCTGGGAAAAGGAACATAGTGCTATATAAGTAACCAATGAACAAATAACAAATAACAAATAACAAAATTATGACAATTATTTTAATTAAGTTTATTATCGGCTTAGCTCTATTAGTGAAAGGAGCAGATTATTTAGTGCAAGGGGCTGGAAAACTTGCCACTTTAGCCGGAATTTCTCCGCTTGTTGTTGGGCTAACTGTGGTGGCGTTTGGAACCAGTTCTCCGGAATTAGCAGTTAGTTTAAAGGCAAATTTTACTCAACAAGCTGGAATTTCTGTTGGGAATGTTATTGGGAGTAATATCACGAATATTTTATTGATTTTAGGAATTGCTGCCACGATTACGCCTCTCAGTGTTTCTCAAAAATTAGTGCGCATGGACGTTCCAATTATGATTGGAATTTCTATTTTATTACTCTTTTTCAGTTTAGATCGTCAACTGGGAAAACTCGATGGTTTCTTGTTATTATTAGGCGGAATTCTCTACACGAGTTATCTTTTAATTCAAAGTCGGCGTAATCATTCATCACCGGAAGAATTAACCGAAGAATTTGATGTCATTCCTGAAGAAAAATCCTTACGAGAATGGTTGATTAATATCGGATTATTTATTATTGGTTTTATTATGGTGGTTTGGGGATCAGATTGGCTGGTATCCGGTGCAACCACTATTGCAGAAGCCTTTGGCGTTAGTGAATTAGTGATTGGTTTGACCGTTGTTGCTTTGGGAACTTCTTTACCGGAGTTAGCCACTTCCATTACCGCTAGCCTGAAAGGAGAAACCGATATTGCGGTGGGAAATGTGGTGGGTAGTAATATTTTTAATATCTTAATTGTATTAGGAACCGCCGGTATTTTTGCCCCGACTGGTGTCGAGATTTCTGCTGCTGCTATTAATCTAGATATTCCGATTATGATTGCCGTCGCGATCGCGTGTCTTCCCATTTTCTTTACGGATAATCTCATCTCTCGTTGGGAAGGAATTTTCTTCTGGCTTTATTATATTGTTTATACATTATTTCTTTTTCTCAAATCCACAGAACAGGATACCTTACCTATTTTTAATGCCGTGATGTTATGGTTTGTTATTCCCATTACCACAGTCACTCTCATTATTATTACCCTTTCTCATTGGCGCGATCGCGCAAAATTTGCTTCTAAATCTAGTGAGAGTGATCAAGAATAAATAATCTAATCACAAAGACACCAAGAACACAAAGGGTTTAAGGAATTGAATCATTTAATAACGAATCCGTGGATCAATATAGGCGTTAATAATATCAATTAAAATACTAGCTAGAACCACGATCGCGCCAAAAAAGACCATAATCCCCTGTACTGTGGGATAATCCCGTAAAGAAATTGCCTCATATAACCGATTTCCTAATCCGGGCCAAGAAAACGTCACTTCTGTTAAAACCGCCCCACTCAGTAACGCTGCAAAGGTTAAGCCTAATACCGTAATCACAGGGATCAAAGCATTTCGCAAGGCATGAGCAAATAAAATTCGTCTTTCTGATAATCCTCTCGCCCTCGCTGCTTCTACGTAATCCGCTTTTAGGGTTTGTTTGAGGTTAATGCGAACAATACGTTCAAAAATTCCACTGAGAAGTAAACCGAGGGTAAAACTGGGAAGGGCTAAATAATATAAAGCGGTGAAGAATTGTCCTAAGTTGCCTTGTAGTAAACTATCAACGGTATAAAGTCCGGTAATATCCAAGGGAGTGGGTTCACTGATGGGAAAGCGGGTGCCTAGAGGAAACCAGCCTAACTGGACTGCAAACACCAATTGTAAAAGCATTCCGACCCAAAATAAAGGCAGCGAATAAGTGACGACACCAAACAAGCGTCCCATCGCATCAATGATTGTCCCTGATTTAGCAGCAGCAATCATCCCGACCCCTAAACCAATCAACAGCGCGATCGTCATACTAAACAAAGACAATTCCACCGTTGCTGGAAAATAATCTTGAATCACTTGCCAAACCGATAATCCGCGACTGGTCAGGGAATTGCCTAAATCTAAGCGTAATAAATCCCCAATATAATCAAAATACTGAAATAATAAAGGCTGATTCAGTCCTAATTGTTCTCGCAGTGCTTCTTTTGCTGCTTCTGGTGCTCTTGCCCCTAAAATTGCATCAGCAGGGTCGCCAGGGGTCGCCCGTAATAACAGGAAAACCAGCGTCGTAATCGTCCACAACATAAGAGGCGCAAGGAGTAAACGGACAAGGATATAGTAGCGAAGGGCTTTAGCACGGGACACAATCAGAAATCTCTCACTAAAATATTGACGACAAGTTGCTCCGAGTCAGAAAACAAGAACGATAATCAGCTTGGGAGCAGTGTTTCATTATCACAGATAGTTGTACCACATTGCTCCAATTCTGAAACGGATCAAGACAATTTAAAATTCAGTGCATTCTGAATCAAGTCATCATTTAGATAGGGAAACAAACAGATCATAGAAATTTAACGGGCTGTGTCATTTTGAGACTCAACCCGTTAAACGCTGGTTTATTTGATTTTGCAAGGTTCCTCCTAACCTGTTTGATTTGAACCGTTTTTGTGGTTAGACTTCTACTCCTTTCATAGTCGCCTCTTTCCAGAGCCTAGTTTAGCTTTGCCTTTTGGTTTAGGCGTTACTACTTTACCTATGGCGAAGGTCAGTTAACTTTACGGCTCACCTATATAAATAATAGCAAATTGGCAAGTGGTTTTTACTGTGGGCATCAAACGCGCGATCGCGCTTTCCCCAAAATAAAACTATACTTTACCCTAAATCTTCTTCAGTCAGTCCAGCATCCTTTGACTAACACAAACTGTATGATGATTACCATACAATGTTGAATGAGTAAGGCTTGAGGAATTGCCAAAGAAACTTCGGGAACTGAAAGCTATGCTTAAAAAGGCTGGCTTTTCTCAAAGATCTGGTAAAGGAAGTCATACTAAGTGGTTGCATCCACTTTATCCAGGTCGGATTACCTTATCTGGTAAAAACGGAGATGATGCTAAACCTTATCAAGAAAAGGAAGTTCAAGAAGCGATCAAAGTTGTGAAACAACAAGCAGGAGATCAAGAATGACGAATCTGCGATATCAAATGGTTATTGTTTGGTCAGACAAAGATGATTGTTATTTAGTCCATTTACCTGACTTTCCAGAACAAACCTATCGCACTCATGGTAATAGTTATGAGGAAGCAGCTAAGAATGGTGAGGAAGTGCTAAAACTTCTGCTGGAAGAAGATGATTTAACATTATCTAAAACTGATTCAACTGTTTCTCGCGATCGCGCTTTCCCAGAATAAAACCACACTTCTTCTTCAGTCAGTCCAGTGTCCTTCACAATGCTTTTCAAAGTTCAAAGTTCTCCTCAGTAAATCTCAATTACTATTTGATCGACTAAAGTCTTTCTATTAAATCACCGCGCCGGAAAGTTGCAGAGAGTTGCTGCAAAGAAATATCCTGTTCTCCATAAAGTTTGTGTAGTGCATTGTCAATATCTTGTACCGACTTATTAAAGTAAGTTTCTCCCTTCTGTTCAACAAGTTGTTGCGCCTTGTGAAAGTTTTGGTGGTTAATTTCTTTTCTTTGTAAATTCATATCGAGTAACAGTCTCCGCCCCATTTGCATCGCAATAAAACAGGATGCATAGCGAACAAAATCAGGATCGTTAGCTTCTGGTCGCTTGCGTCGATTTTCAGCAATTCTATATAACTGTACGGCTAATACAACTTGCGCCCCATTAATCTCCTCATCAAAGATAAAATCGTATAATTTGCCAAAATGTTCACGACTAAAAAACTTAGCTTGATGCGGTTTTTCTCGCCAGACAGATAGGATTGCTTCTGCTGCTGTTCCAGAAGTCATATCTTTGGTACCTACACTTGTACCCGAACGCTTGCGTCGATAGTTAAATCCTAATTGTTGAATATCCATTTCTAAGGTTTTTTGACGCTCATCATTTGCACGTAAATCTTTTAAATCCACTGGGTTTTGGCTATTGGTCGCATAAGTAATTTTCTGAACTAAATCATCATTTTCTCTCGGAAGTTGATACAGCCGAAGCAAGACATAAGCTTGATAATTTTTATCAAGAAGATTAGGCTGTTGCAACGTTTTAAATATCGTCATGCAAGTTTGCCCCCCATTAATGATTTGGAGGTTTTCAACTCGAACCTGATAATCACTACTTTGTAAGGCATTATAGGAAAAATTATCGCAAGTCAAAGTAATGCCATTATTATAAAAATAAAAGTTTTTTCGTTCTTCACTGTTGAGCGTACCTTGAATATTTTCGTTAACACGGTTTCCTTGTAATCCTAAATAACGGCGGATATTTCGCTCTAGTAAACGTTCTCCATATTGTTCAATCAACTCTGCAATTTCAGAAACAGAAATTCTCCCAACCAGCACACGACTGAAATCCATATCTTCTACAATTGCTTCACCTGTAAGTTGCAAGTTTGCCTTGACGGGTTTGGAGGCTTGCAATATTTTGACAATCCGTTCATGATTAACGTGCTCCCAAGTGACCTGAGAGCCAAATCCTGCTCGATCAATGGCTTCTTGAGCGGTTGTGTTCCATTTCAAGCCATTATTACAAGCTAGGGCGCGCACTTGAGGAATATATCCATCGCGAATTAAACTGCGAGCTTCTTCTACTTTTGCTAGCAATCGCTCATTAATATGTTTTAATGTTGCTTTGGGATTAAACAAATAGTTAATTGCATTAATGAGAGCTTCAATTCCGGCTTGGGGAAAATTGGCATTTCCTTCTAAGTTATTTTTATATTTAGCTTGGAATAAACTAACTGTAAACTCCCCATCATATTCTTCAGAGATATGGATAGCATCAACCCCAAAATCTCCTCCCCCTTCAGTTAAACAATCAAATGTGCTTTCTTCATCTAAATCCAAGATACTTTGCACACATAAATAGACAAAAGCGAGTGACTTTAACCGACCTCGATCATCTTGGATACCCAGTTCTTCAGCAGCTTGTTCTTTTATTGCTTCACTCACTGATTCCAAACGTTGATCAATAATAGAAGCATTAATATCCATAATGTTCACTTCCTAGAAATGACAAGAACCCAGTTTCAATTTTAACCAGCGCGATCGCGCTGCAATTTTTCTGTTAGTTAATGGCAACAGAATACAATCACTTTAGTTACAATAAATTCTAAGTATCACTATCAGTTAGCCCGATGGTCAAAGCTCCAAACAAGGCGTTAACCCTCTTAGAATTTCTAGAATTACCGGAAACCAAACCTGCCAGTGAATATATTGATGGAGCAATCATTCAAAAGCCAGTGCCTCAAGGGAAGCATAGCATCTTGCAACGGGAATTGAGTTTTTTTCTAACCACTCGCTTCAGGGTAGAAAACAATGCCCAAGCCCTTCCAGAATTGCGTTGCACTTTTGGTGCGCGATCGCTGGTTCCTGATATTGCTGTTTTCCGTACTAAACGGATTCCAAGAGACAGTAATGGAGAGGTCGCAAATCGCTTTGATCTCCATCCTGATTGGATTATTGAAATTCTGTCTCCCAATCAAAGCCAGACTAAGGTAGTTTGCAACATTCTCCATTGTCTTGAGTATGGTACGGAAATGGGCTGGCTACTCGATCCAGAGGAATCTTGCCTTTTTGTCTATGATGCGAGTAAATCGGTGCAAGCGGTTACAAACCGAGATGTTATTTTGCCTGTCCCTAAATTTGCTCAAACCATTGAAGTTAGCTTAAATGAGATATTAGGCTGGTTAAAGGCTTGATCACGCGATCACCTCTGGTAGTGAGCAAAGCTCAATCGCGCTTTCCCCAAATAAAACCACACTTCTTCTTCAGTCAGTCCAGCGTTCTTCATAATACTTTTCAAAGTTCCTCTGGCTCACTCGCAACATCCAGCCAGCCTTGAACTACATCCTGTAACATTTCTAGGAGATGTTCGTAGCTTTCTCCCCAAGTATGACATCCGAGTAAAGCAGGAACAGAACCACACCAAACGCCATCTTCTTGCCAAATGACAGCTTTAATTTTTATTAGCTTTCTTAACTGCGTTAATATAGTTGAGCGCAGGAAACTAACTCGCATCTCTCCAGCAGGTAATGGCAATGACTTTGACCACCCCCACCGAATACAAATATATCTTACTCGATGAGCGCGATCGTCCTTATATTGAAGGAACATCTATGAAAGTCGTGGAATTAGTCACCTCTATTCATGCTTATGGTTGGAGTCCTGAAGAATTGCATTTCCAATATCCTCATTTGAGTATGAGCCAGATTTATTCTGCTTTAGCCTATTACTGGGAACACAAAGAAGAGATTGATGCTGATATCAAGCGACGCTTCGACTCTAGTGAACAAATGCGCCTAGAAGCTGGAGAATCTCCCTTGGCTAAAAGACTGCGCCAAGAAGGATTGATTGAATGAGTATTGCTTTTTATCTCGATGAGAACGTCCACCGAGGAATTAGAGATGGACTGCGAATTCGGAAGGTTGATGTTTTAACGGTACAAGAGGATGGGTGCATTGGCTTTGCTGATCCAGTGATCCTTGAGCGAGCAACTGAGCTAAAGCGTGTTTTGTTTTCCCAAGATGATGATTTTCTAGGAGAAGCAACCCGTTGTCAACAAGCAGGAAAATACTTTTCTGGGGTCGTCTATGCCCATAAACTGAGAGTATCTGTGGGTCATTGCATTCGTGATTTAGAAATGATTGCCAAAGCTGCCCATCCTGAAGAGTTGGCAAATCGAATTCAATATTTGCCTCTGTAAGAGTGGCTGATGTCGCTGCATCCATGAAGGTTATGGGGCGAAAGAATTTTTAAGCTAACTTCTGCCAATTTCAATATCCCGAACGCGCACAGGAACACAGCCGTGAGTCATTTGTGCAATTTGAATCGGTTCCCCTTTCCCACACATATTCGTTCCACATTGTTCCCACTCATCAGCACCCCCCAAAGCATCCACTTTTTGCCAAAAATCAGTGGTCATGGAATGATAAGTTAAATCTTTCACCATGCCTGCAATTTTGCCGTCTTTCACGCGCCAAAAGGCATCGCCACCGAACTGAAAGTTGCGCCGTTGTTGATCAATAGAAAAACTTCCTACCCCATCAATGAGAATGCCATCTTTGGTATCAGCAATCATTTCTTCTAAACTAGCGGTGTGGCTTCCCCCTGCTTCTCCCGGTTCTAAGCCTAAGTTGGGAATACGTACCATGGGAACACTGGACCAACTATCGGCAAAGGAACTGCCGTTGCTGTTAGTGCGTCCCAAACGATGAGCCGTTTCGCGATCGCTGAGATAATCAACTAACACGCCATCTTTCACCACATACCAAGATTGGGCTTTCACCCCTTCATCGTCATAACCCACGGTACTGCGTCCACCCGCTTGTATGCGATCGGCTTTAAAGTTAACCCAAGGGGCAGCATAACGCAGTTCTCCTAGTTTATCGGTTGTGGCAAAGCTGGTTCCAGCAAAGTTGGCTTCGTAACCAAAGACGCGATCTAATTCTGTCGGGTGTCCGACGGATTCGTGAATCGTGAGATAGAGGTTACTGGGTTTAAGGATCAAGGTTGCGCGATCGCGCGCCGGTGCAGGATCAGCATGAACTTTTTCAATCGCTTCTTCGGCAACTCGTTCGACTTGTGCAAATAAATCCTCGGGCTTAATATGTTCATAGCCGATGTTCAAAGGTGGACGTTCGTAGCTGCGGGTTTGCGCGTCATTGTTCGCAATCGCCATACAACCAAAACCGGGATGAGAGCGATAAATCGTTTGTTGAATCTGCGATCCTTCTGTGGAAGCAAAGGTCTTATCTTCTTGGGAAAATCGAAGGAAGGAGAAGGCTTTTTTCACGCCTCGGCTTTCATATCCCAATAATTTCTCGTTGAGAGAAAGCAGTAAGTTCGCTTTATCGGTAAGGGGAATCTCAAACGGATTGATTTCAATGGGAGTGATGTAAGTATCCTGATAGGCTTCCACAGAAGCTAACCGCACCGGTTGCTGTTGGGTGAGATGCGTTCCCTTCGCAATTTCCACCGCTAAATGAATGGTACGGGTAAGGGCTTCTGGTGTTTTTTCATGACTGGCTGCAAAGCCCCAAGCTCCATTTAATAAGACGCGAATGCCATAACCAGAACTGATATTATCCGAAAGCGTGGTCAAGCTGCGATCGCGCGCCATTAAAGTTTGGGTTCGATACCGACAAAGCCGAATTTCTCCATATTCACAGCCCGTTTGACGGAGTTGTTGCATCGCAAAATTTGCCAGATCAGTTGGGGAATAAGTGGTTTCCGTTTGCAGCATCATCACAAAATAGCCTCATTTTCTCAATTGTATGCAGAATTGATTGAAAGTTGCTCAACTCATCTTTTCTTGATCTAGCCATGATCTAAATCATCGTGAGATACTTAGGACAATTTTTTACAGTTCAGAACTTTTAAAGATATCCTCTTAATTGATTAGTATTAATTATTAAAAATATAAAGGAAGTCTTAAGAAAATAGCGCGAAATCAATTTAAACAAATTGATCATCAAAGAGAGTCTTTGCTTTAAAGGCTAATCAGTTGTTATATTTTTTTTGTTTCCGTTACTTTTATTTTATTTTTATATTCTGTTTTAATCAATTATTAATCTGAAATTTACTATCACTTTATTGCTGATACTGAGACAGAAAACTATCATGAATGTCTAGTTCATAAGATTCTTATTTTTTAAATTCACTTCAATTTAGTTATTAAAACAATGAAAACTCCCCTTAGAGATCACAATCAAAACTCTTCCTCTCAATGGTATTATTTAACGTCATTTCAACGAAAATTACTTGAAAAACAATTAAAAGATAATGACTTATCTCAGCAATATAAAAAGCGAATTTGGATTATGCTCCTTGCTGATCATGGGAAGAGTCAAACGGAAATTTGTAAAATTGTCGATTGTTGTCAATCAACAGCACGGCATTGGATTTTAGTAGCGCAATCTGGACAAGCTCATCACTGGAAAAATAGTCCCATTGGTCGTCCAAAGGCAGTTAATGAAGAATATTTAAAGCGTTTAGAACATCTGGTTAAGAATAGTCCAAAAGACTTTGGTTATCCCTTTCGACGCTGGACTGCGGGCTGGCTGAGTCAACATTTAGCAAAAGAACTTGGCATTAAAATTTCAAATCGCCATCTTAATCGCTTATTAAAAGAAATGGGATTATCAACGCGATCAGATCAATCTCAGGAAATAGAAAACAAGTCAAAGACTGACTTCGGTATTGCGATTAAAGATTTGCAATCTGAGGCTGCTAATAGTGAGTTAACAACGTTTAATTCTGCTGCTTATTCTCATCAAAAAGACTCTAATATTTATGGTTCACAATCAATCCACTTCCTCACCCATGCATCAGGCTTTCATTCAAGTTTTTGGGAATTTTCTATCGACAGCAGAATTAGAGCGTTACTCGACAGAATTTGATGAAACGATTAAGCCAAAAGTGGGTCGATTTTGGCAACTAGATACAGCGCCACAAGGCATTTATTTAATTGTTCAAGGTAAAATTCGGCTTCTGAATCAAAATGATGAACTGGTCACGACGTTAGAGGCAAGTTCCTATTTTGGAGAAGCAACCTTATTTCCCAAAACGGCTTTTCATACTTATCGTGCGAGAGCTTCTTTAAATACAGAATTAATCTTTCTGTCTCAGGAGTTTCTTTCACCTTTACTGACGCAATATCCTGACTTAGAAAAGGAGTTCTATAACAAAGCAAAATCTCGTGAGGCTTTAATTTCTGAGTTAGAGGAATCAGAGGATGCTTCTTTTCAACCGGAGATGAGTTATCCGGCTGTAACAGATCAAGCTAGTACACTGTGGCTTAAATAGTGTACCCATTAAACAGCTAAGACCTTACCTT
>JAVLCL010000593.1:0-1729 GCA_031580825.1 Halothece sp. Uz-M2-17 | reverse complement strand
GTTCAGCCATCTAATCCTGAAGCAACCGACTCATCTTCTCCTCGTATTCCGAACCGCCCGAATTTAGCTGAAGATGAATTTATTCAACTTGATGTCGATAATTTAATAGAAGCAGAACCTTCCGAGTCTAACTCTGTTGTTGAAACCCCCAGTTGTGGCAGACAATTTTATTGTGTCATGGTCGAAAATCCCAACCAAGCTGAGTATGACAAGACCCGTGAGTTAGTCGGTGATGCTTATTTAAGAGAGTTTCAAGAGGTCGGTCAAGTGTTGCAAGTGGGAGCATTTAAAAGAGCATCCGAAGCCAAGAATTTACAACGACGATTAGATCAGCAGGGAATTAACGCAACTATTTATTATCCTTAAAGCCATGAGGGGAGAGTATAACGAGAACCAAAATCTCTTGAGTGTTCCTTATCGAGTCCGTTTAGCAGATACTGATGCAGCAGGAGTGGTTTATTTTGCTCATCTTTTGCAGATTTGCCATACCGCTTATGAAGAGGTTCTGATCACTCAGGGAATTAATCTTCAAAATTATCTGAAACAGGGAACAATCGCGCTCCCAATCATTCATGGAGAGATAGATTGCTTGCGTCCGATTTATTGGGGAGATTTGATTTTAATTACTTTGACTCCCCAATTTCCTTTAGAAACAGAGTTCTTGATTGAGTACGACTTAACCGCAGAGGATGGATCAGAGAAAGTCCTCGCCCGAGGTCAAACTCGACACGTTTGTATTGATGCCCAAACTCGCCAACGTTTACCGTTACCTAGGGAGATTCGAGAAGCCCTATCAGCATCATGAACAGAAGATCTAAAAGCAATTCAAGATGGGCAAGGAGAGACTCGAACTCTCACGACCAGTGGCCGCCACATTTTGAGTGTGGTGCGTCTACCAATTCCGCCACTTGCCCTTAATTTCAACTTGCTCATTATAACTTGTTTGATGTTGCTCTAGCAAGCGTTGATATTCAGAAGAACTTCCCCACCGATCAATCGCTTGAGCACGAATCACCGGAACAGGATGGCTCAGTTGTTGAGTCTGAGCATTTTTGAGCAGTTCTCCCAGTTGCGATTCACTCATTTGATCATAAGCTCGGGCTTGTTCGATAAAAGCCTCAAGGTTTAATTGGGGGGCGAGAGTAGGAGATCCGCCAGCGAGTTTCATTAATACAGACATGACGACTTTTGGATCTTGAACCGCTAAAAGGGCAGCGCGATCGCAGCTAAATTCAGCGCAACGAATCCACTCTAGCATTTGGTCTTGTAAAGATTGCGCTAAAATTACGCCCCAGTTCGGTAAGAGTCCTGCAGCTAAAACCAGTAAATTAACCAGTGTTAAATACACCCCATGTTCGCATTTAAGATGTCCTAATTCATGGGCAATCACCGCTTGGATTTCTTCTGGAGTCAATAGTTCAATTAATGAGGTATGAAGAACAATAAAGGGCTGTTTCCCGCGTATGGCGAAAGTATAAGCGTTAGGAGCAGGATTTTGCTTAATATAAAGTTCTGGTATGTCTAAATCTAGTCGCTGACAGGCTTCCACTAATAGTTTGTGGAGATGAGGAAGTTGTTTTTCGCTAACTTGCACACTAGCAGCAACATTCTCTAAATAGAAAAATTGTTCAGCGACTCCTCCTAAGACAGTTCTGACTGCAATATCCCAACCCGGAAACTGTTGTAAAGCCTGTGTAGCTTCTCGATCAAGGGGATGACGGAATTCGTT
>JAVLCL010000592.1:0-1730 GCA_031580825.1 Halothece sp. Uz-M2-17 | reverse complement strand
CCTGTAAGTAAATAATCAGGAGGCGAAACAGTTCGACTAAGATGAGGACAAATAAAATATCAGAGGTCACTCTTGGAAAGTTTAAAGGCGGTAGCAAGGAGACAAACATCTCTCGCAACTGAAGTGCCATAAAGCTAAATAAGCCAATACACAGAGAGATAATAATCAAGTCTTGAACAAATTCTAAAACTTGAATGACTCCACTATTATTAAGCGATTTATGCCAGGGAATTGGGGAAGGATTAATTAATTTTTGCATTGGCTTTCGTTGTTCATAGTGTGTTATTGGGGATTGAAGTTTTAAGGTTTAGCTTAATAATAATTTCCAACTTTGCGATGATGGACTGCCGTTAATCCCTCGAATTTTGAGACTCTTCCCCCTTCGACTTTACTGTAAATAATCCAGTGGTCGCTGCATTCTAAACGGCTGGTGACTTGACATTCTATATACGCTAAAGACTCAGCAATAATCGGAGAACCATTATTTGCCGGAACGGTTTTAATCCCTTCAAATCGATCTGCACCGGGGGGAAATCGTTTCAGAAAATGTTTAATTAAATGTTGATAATTCCCTTCTTCTAAAACATTCAAAACAAACCGATCGCTGCTTTGTAAAAAGGATTCAATAGCGCGATCTTTTGCCACTGCAATGGCGACCCCCAATGGATTTAGACTGGCTTGCATCACCCAAGAGGCAATCATCGCACTGTTAATTTCCCCTTTTTGAGCGGTGATAACATACAACCCGTTACTGATGCGACCGAGGGCTTTCTGTAAACTGTTGTCAATCGCTTTAATTTCTTTCACAGCGCGATCGCGCGTTAGCCCTTGTCCTAAATCCGTTCCTGCTTCCTCGCACAATTGATAAGTTCCGCGATTGGGGGCTTCCTTGACTAAAATTGGCGCAAAGGCTTCACTCAGTCCAATTTCTTGAAACTGATTTCGTAACGGGTAAATCGGTTCATCTTCACCGCCACCGGCTTCAAAAAGTCCAATGGTTTGTTTACCGTGGGCTGCTGCTAGGATCGTGCTGAGGATTTGATGCGCTTCTGAATCCGATTGCGCTGGCATTCCCAACACTAACCCTTTCGCTTGTTCCACGATCTCTCGCACTTCTTGCGGTTCGGTATCGTTCCAGTTAATCAGTTCCACCGCAACCCCAGTTTTAGTAATTCCCTGCGCGATCGCGCGTGCGAGATCATCCCCATACCCATATTCAGAATAAAACAGGGCGACTAACGTATCTGTTTTAGTTTGTGCTTGACTCCAGTCGTGATAGCGATTGACTAATTCTGAACGATGGTATTGTAATAGGGGACCATGTCCGGTTGCAATTGTGCCGACATCCAGTTTTCCTATCCGTTTGATCGCTGCTAAAACCGAACGGGCGTTAGGCTTCATCAAGCAATCGTAATAATATTGAAAGTCCGCCTCAATCAGTTCTAAGTTTTCATCATACGTTGGTTCGTCGCAATAGTGCATCCCAAACGCATCGCAGGTGTAAAGAACTTGGGTTTTGTAATCATAGGTGAAAATAGTATCGGGCCAATGTAAGTTCGGTGCAGAGACAAATTCCAACTCGTGTCCGCTTCCGAGATTCAGGCAATCTCCATTTTTCACGATTTGAGAATTAAACGGCTGATGCACCATATTTTCCAGAAACTGAATCGCCACTTTTGCCCCAATAATCGTTACCTGGGGAGCCATTGCTAAAATATCTTTCACTAAAC
>JAVLCL010000053.1:0-11631 GCA_031580825.1 Halothece sp. Uz-M2-17 | reverse complement strand
ATGGTAAATTTTCGTTATTTGTTCTTTGGTAACTCTCGGTGAAACCGACAGGGAAGATCTCAAGCGGATCAATCCCAGAAGCATTTTCTCTCTTCCCGCTTTCCGATAAGATATAGAATGCTAAGACCAATAACTAAAATTGAGATTGAATTAATTAAGGAAAATCAAGGAATGAATCAAGAAACGTTTAACAAAGTCAAAGGCATTGTTGCACAACAACTCGAAATTCAAGATCAAGAGACCATCAAGCCTGAATCTAAATTTGCTGAAGATTTAGGAGCCGATTCCCTCGATGTCGTGGAATTAGTCATGGCGTTAGAGGAAGAATTTGACATTGAAATTCCTGATGAAGCTGCTGAAAAAATCGCCACGGTGCAAGCAGCTGTGGACTACATTGAAGAAAAGGCAGCGACTCCTTCTTAACGGTCCGAGTGCATTACTCAGGTACACTCCCCAAAAGACACATCGAAAATTATGGCAAATTCGCAAAATCAACGAGTGGTAGTGACGGGATTGGGTGTCGTGGCTCCCGTCGGTAATAACTTAGACACCTACTGGAATGCTCTCTTAGCAGGGCAAAATGGAATTGGCAAAATCACCAAATTTGATCCGACGGCTCATAGTAGCCAAATTGCAGGAGAGGTGAAGGGGTTTGATCCCTATGAGTATTTAGACCGCAAGCAAGCCAAACGCATGGATCGGTTTGCTCAATTTGCCTTGGCTGCTAGTTTCCAAGCCCTGAGTGATGCCAAGTTAGAAATTAATGACTTGAATGCGGATCAAGTTGGGGTCATGATTGGCACGGGGATTGGTGGGATTAAAGTACTCGAAGATCAGCAAGAAGTTTATCTGAATCGGGGTCCAAGTCGGTGTAGTCCTTTTATGGTGCCGATGATGATTGCGAATATGGCTGCTGGCTTAACCGCAATTCATGTCGGGGCAAAAGGACCCAATTCCTGTCCAGTAACGGCTTGTGCTGCGGGTTCCAATGCAGTCGGTGATGCGTTTCGTATCATTCAACGGGGAGAGGCACAAGCCATGATTTGTGGCGGAACCGAAGCAGCAATTACGCCTTTAACCGTCGCTGGGTTTGCGTCGGCGAAAGCCCTTTCAACCCGCAATGATGATCCAGAACACGCTTGTCGTCCTTTTGATCGCGATCGGAATGGGTTTGTCATTGGTGAAGGCTCTGGGATTCTGATTTTAGAATCCTTGGAACACGCCCAAGCACGAGGAGCAAAAATTTATGGGGAAATTGTGGGTTATGGCATGACTTGTGATGCTTATCATATTACTTCCCCCACCCCAGAAGGAACTGGGGCTGCACGCGCGATCGCGCTGGCGTTAAAAGATGGCAATATCCAGCCCGAAGAGGTGAGTTACGTTAATGCTCATGGCACCAGCACATCAGCAAACGATGTCACCGAAACTAAAGCCCTGAAAAAAGCCCTTGGAGAATCCGCATATCAAGTTGCCATTAGTTCCACAAAATCCATGACCGGACACTTACTGGGCGGATCAGGAGGCATCGAAGCAGTTGCCACAGTAATGGCGATCGCGCAGGACAAAATTCCCCCAACCATTAATCTTGAAAACCCTGATCCTGAATGCGATTTGGATTATGTTCCTAACACAGCCCGCGAGACGGTGGTTAACTGTGCCTTATCAAACTCCTTTGGATTTGGCGGTCATAACATTACATTAGCCTTTAAAAAATATCCTTAAGGAGTCTCCTTAACGATTTCACCGCTCACAGTCAACGCCTCATCTCTCCTCTAGATAAAAAACGAGCTTGCCCCTCGATCCCACTTTCTGTAAAGATAGAAGGGAATTATGGGCACTGCTCAAATCTCGTTGGGTTCTCGGAGAAAACCCTTTAAAAAAAATTTTCCAGTCAACCGTAGTTACAGAAGAATCAATTATGGTCGCTGCTACTCAATCACTCGAACAACTTTGTATCAATTCAATCCGCTTTCTAGCGATTGATGCCGTTGAAAAAGCCAGTTCCGGACACCCCGGTTTACCCATGGGGGCTGCTCCCATGGCATTTGTCCTCTGGGATAAATTCCTACGGTTCAACCCCAAAAATCCCCATTGGTTCAATCGCGATCGCTTCGTTCTCTCCGCTGGGCATGGTTGTATGTTGCAATATGCCCTACTTTATCTTACTGGCTACGATAGCGTTACTTTAGACGATATTAAACAATTCCGTCAATGGGAATCGAAAACCCCCGGTCACCCTGAAAACTTTATGACCGAAGGGGTAGAAGTTACCACTGGTCCTCTAGGACAAGGAATTTCTAATGCCGTTGGGTTAGCTGCTGCAGAAGCGCATCTGGCTGCTCGCTTCAACAAACCCGATTGTAAAATCGTTGATCACTATACTTATGTCATTGCTAGTGACGGTGACTTAATGGAAGGGGTTTCTAACGAAGCCTGTTCTCTCGCCGGACACCTTGGACTCGGTAAACTGATTGCTTTCTACGATGACAACCATATTTCCATTGATGGCGAAACCGAACTTTCCTTCACCGAAGATCGGATGAAACGCTATGAAGCTCTCGGTTGGCATACACAAGTCATTGAAGATGGTAATACTGACCTTGAAGGTCTGGAAAAAGCCATTGCTAATGCAAAAGCGGTCACCGATAAACCCTCAATTATTGGAGTCAGAACAGTCATCGGCTTTGGTTCTCCCAATAAAGCCAACACTCATGACGTTCACGGGGCTGCTTTAGGAAAAGATGAAGTGGCAGCGACTCGCAAAGAACTCGGTTGGGAATATGGTGAATTTGAAGTTCCTGAAGATGCCCTCAACCACTTCCGGAAAGCCGTTGATCGCGGTGCGCAATCAGAGCAAGAATGGAATCAACTCTTAGAACAATATAAGAGTAAATATCCTGAAGACGCGAAGAACTTCCAGCAACTCATTAGCGGTGAACTGCCAGCCGGTTGGGAAGATGCCCTACCCACTTATACCCCTAGTGATAAAGCGGATGCAACCCGTAACCAATCTGGAGTCGTTTTAAATGCACTCTCTCCAGTTCTTCCGGGTTTAGTCGGAGGTTCTGCTGACTTAGCTCCCTCGAATAAAACCTATGTTAAATCCAGTGGGGATTTCCAAAAAGGAGCTTATGAAAATCGTAACTTCCGCTTTGGTGTTCGGGAACATGGCATGGGCGCAATTTGTAACGCCATGGCACTCCACAATTCTGGTTTGATTCCCTATGGCGCAACCTTCCTCATCTTTACTGATTATATGCGCGGTGCAATTCGTCTGTCTGCACTATCTCGCGCTGGGGTAATTTGGGTAATGACTCATGACTCCATCGGTGTCGGTGAAGATGGTCCGACTCACCAACCGATTGAACAAGTTGCTTCCTTACGGGCAATTCCAGAACTAGCGGTTTTCCGTCCTGCGGATGGTAACGAGACCTCTGGTGCTTATAAAGTTGCTGTAGAACGTGCAGCAGGAAATCCTCATGCTCCTACCCTCCTTGCACTCTCTCGTCAAAAACTCCCTAACTTAGAGGGAAGTTCCATTGAGAAAGCAGCAAAAGGCGGTTATGTCCTTTCTGACAGCAACGGTACCCCTGACCTCATCTTAATTGGAACCGGTAGCGAAGTTGAACTCTGTGTGAATGCAGCAGAACAACTCCGTCAAGAAGGTAAAAATATCCGTGTCGTTTCCATGCCCAGTTGGGAACTTTACGAAGCGCAAGACGAAGCCTATAAAGAGTCTGTTTTACCGAAAGCCGTCACCAAGCGCGTTGCAGTGGAAGCGGGAACCACTTTTGGCTGGTGTCGCTATGTCGGCGCTGAAGGTGAAGTGATTGGTCTTGATCGCTTTGGTGCTTCTTCTCCCGGTGGCGTTGCCATGAAAAACTTTGGTTTCACCACTGAAAATGTTGTGGCAACCGCGAAAAAAGTCTTAGGTTAAGCTATCTACTCCAAACGATTACCGAGTCACAGATGTTCGCCCATCTGTGGCTTTTTTGCACAATCTCAAATTGTATGTTAGTATAGTGTTATAATTATTAAATATATAAAGGTAGTTCGGAAAATGTCTTAAATTTTGTGTTTTCTGCGAGCAAACATCTATCCTGCACGTAAATAAAAACAGTATCAAAATAAGGTATGGTGAAATCAAAAAACAATGACAAGAATGAAAGATGGAATTAACCATAGGCTGGCTGTATCCCACATTAATGAGCACCTACGGCGATCGCGGTAATGTTATTTGTCTTCAACAACGCAGTCAATGGCGCGATTTGCAAGTGAATGTGGTTCGTCTGGATTTAGATGCGACCGCATCTGCCTTTGAAGAGATTGATTTATTTGTCGGTGGAGGCGCGCAAGACCGTCAGCAAGAGATTGTAATGCGGGATTTGAAAGGAGCAAAAGCCCAAATGTTGCGCAATAAAATTGAAGGGGGAACACCGGGAGTCTTTACTTGTGGTTCACCCCAACTCTTGGGACATTATTATGAACCTGCTTATGGGGAACGCATTGAAGGTTTAGGGATTTTTGATCTAGTGAGTAAGCATCCCGGAGATAAAGCCGATCGCTGCATTGGCAATATTGTCTTTCGCTTAACTGCTTCTCCCTTAGCACAGATGGTACAAGCACGGACAGGAGAAACCCCAATTGTCATCGGCTTTGAAAATCATGGTGGACGAACCTATTTAGGGAATGTGCAGCCTCTAGGACGAGTGATTGTCGGGAATGGCAATAATCAGGAAGATGGCTATGAGGGCGCGTTTTATGGCAACGCGATCGCGACTTATGCCCATGGTCCTCTTCTCCCCAAAAATCCCTTTCTTGCCGATTGGCTAATTGAAACGGCTTTGGAATTAAAATATCAAAAAACGATTCAGTTATCGTCTCTCGAAGATGATTTAGCCCACAAAGCCCGCAAAGCCATGTTCAAACGCCTAGAAGTGGGCAATTTAGCTTGATCGCTTCCATACCTGTAAGGTTTCTAAACTGGAGTCACTACATCCTGTAATACTGACATTACTTCCTAAGGCCAACACTTGTTGTATGTAAGAAACAGCTTCTGTGGTGATCAGTTCTCCTGGCATTAAAACGGGTATCCCAGGAGGATAGGGACAAATTAATTCCGCACTGATTTTGCCCACAGCCACTGATAATGGTAAGGTTTCTTTTTCACCAAAAAAGGCTTGACGAGGAGAAATACAAGGTGCAAGTGGTGGTAAAGAGGAAACAGTCAGTGAGCTAATTTTTTCTGCTGTTTTCCTCTCTTTCAATTTCCTCAACCCTTTCCCTAAAGTTTCTATATCTGCTTCGGTATTACCAAATGTAATGACAAAGGTCAAAGTCTTTGCCGTTGGCAACTCAGCTGTTACGGCAAGTTGCTCATGTAACATTTCATCAGCAGCAAAGCCCGTTAAACCCAACCCAGACACATCAATCGTAATGCGAGTGGGGTCGATCGCGCGACAACTCGGTTGCGGTGTAGAAGGAGAAAATAGCGTGATTTCAGGAATCGCTTGTAGGTCTTGGGTCACTTGTTGGGCTAACCCTAAAGCCTGTCCTAATAATTTCTCTCCTGCGGTTGCCACTTGTTGACGGGCTGCATCAAGAGAGGCTAAAAGTAAATGACTAGGACTGCTGGATTGTAAACACTGTAACGCGGATGTGAGAGCAGTGGCACTAAGTCGTTGTCCTTGTAAGTGCAGTAGAGAAGCCTGAGTGAGTGCCCCCAAAGTTTTATGAACAGAGTGAATGACAATATCTGCACCCAGAGTGAGGGGAGAGGGGGGAAACTGGGGATGAAACCCAAAATGAGCACCATGGGCTGCATCCACAATCAGAGGAATGTTATAGGAATGGGCAAGTTGCGCGATCGCTGCGATATCAGCACACACTCCTTGATAGGTTGGGGACGTAATAAAAATGGCTTTGCTATCAGGATGTTGCGCGATCGCGCTTTCTAAGGCGGTTGGTGTAATATTATACGGTAAATCAAAAATCGAATCATACACAGGATTAATAAAAATTGGAATTGCCCCCGATAAAATTAATCCCGCGATCGCGCTTTGATGAACATTACGAGGAAGAATGATTTTCTCACCATCCCCACAAGTTCCTAAAATGGCAGCTATCACCCCAGAGGTTGAACCATTCGCTAAAAACCAAGTTTGATCCGCACCAAACGCTTGCGCAGCCAAATCTTGAGCTTGTTTCATTACCCCTTCAGCAGGTAACAAATTGCCAAATTCAGGTAATTCCGGTAAATCATAACGAAAAACATCCTTTCCCAATAAGGTTAGTAAAGGGGAAGAAATGCCCTTTCCTCGTTTATGTCCAGGCACATAAAAGGGCGCCTGATCGCGATGGCTACTGTCTTGCAGTGCGTCTAACAAGGGTGTATTTTTTTGTGATAACTCATCAGAATCAATCATAAAGATTGGGAAGCAAACATGAAATTTGCTAACTTATAAGCGAGTCTCGCACCGACATTAGCATCCCATTCATCATCAGGGTCATTCAGATTAGGAGAAACTTCACATAAATCAAATCCAATAATTGTTTTACCAGCTTTGACCACCCTTTCGACTAAATAAACCGCTTGATTAAAGTCTAATCCTCCTGGCACTGGAGTTCCCGTATTCGGGCAAAACTCAGGACTTAATCCATCCACATCAAAACTAATATAAACTTGCTCTGGCAAACCATTTACAATTTCCTGACATTGATCAGACCAAGTATAACCATTATAGGCTTTCTCTTTTAAGCTCCAATCTGTAAACCATTGCACTCGTTGGTCTAATTTTGCTACTTCTCTTTCTCCCTCTGAAAAATCTCGAATTCCAACCTGAATTAAATGAGAAATGCCTGATAACTTCAGAACATTATACATAATTGAAGCATGAGAATAAGTAAATCCTTCATAGGCATTTCTTAAATCAGCATGAGCATCAATTTGTAAAATTCCGTAGGAATTATATTTTTCAGTTAATGCTTTCATAAAGCCTAAAGGAACACTATGATCACCACCGATAACCCCAATTAATTGCTTCTGATCAAGAAAATGGATGGTCTTCTCATAAACCCATTGGTTAATTTCTTCTGAACGATGATTGACAAATTCTAGAGAATTTTTAATAGTTTGATCTTGATAATGTCCACCCGCTTCTTGATATTCAATAATTTGTTTAGCAATTGACCGTGTAGTATTATTTTTTTCTAGGATTTTTGTACTCACAGGTAAAGTATAATGACCAATTTTCCAAGCCTGTGAAACATGATAATCAGTCGGTTCTAACTGAACAGAAGCATCAACAATTGCTTGTGGTCCTCTTGCTGTTCCTGCACCGTAAGAAGTTGTTGCATCCCAAGGAACTGGCAAAAAAATCACTTGTGCCTCTTCTAAACGAGTAGGAAACCCCAAAAATTGACCATTCGGTCGAGAAATATCATCTGGATCGAGTGACTCTAGAGAAAATTGTTTCATTAGCAATGACAATCCGCATTTCTGACTCTGAAAAAAAGTGAGGGATTAATGATTCGCCCCTCTGAATAATTGGGGTTGTCCTTTCTCATAAAAGGGGCGAAGAGATTGAATAATTGCTCCAACAACTTGGGTTAAACCTTCTTCTTGCTTAAAATTACGAGCCGTTTCATATAATCGACTTTCTAATTCTGATAAATTAGGAAACATTTGTATAATTTGCTCCAATAAACTATCCAATTGATGACTCATCATTAATGACCAGTCTTGCTCATTGAACCCAATTTTATAGTAAAGCATTGAAAAGAGTAAAATTTTAATCCGAAGCGGTGTTGTGTAACGAGTAATTTCATAGCGTAGATCAAAAAGACTACATTGATTAATCTTTTGTTCAGTAAATGAGCCTTCCGATACCGTGTGATCAACAATTGAGTTTTTGTCTAACTTGACATCTGCTGCAACCACTTCTTGGTGAGACGGCTGTTGATGATTTTGTTGAGAAACGATCATACTCTCTGAATCTTCTCTATTTTTCAAATGAGTATGACCACTAGACGATGTTGTCGAACTTCCACCTCCTTCTCTAATTTCAGTGACTTTTGAAGAAATATTGTCATCATTTTCTTCCTCTATTAGAGGCTTTGATAAATCATAGAGAAATCGAATTTCATTAATAATTAAATTAGCAACAACTTGATACTTATCTTTTTTGTTTAAAGTTTGAACAACTTCGTTAATCCTAGTTTGAAAATCATTTAATTTTTTTTCTCGTTTCCACAGTTCTTGAATTAAAAATTTAGTCCGATATTGCGAAAGAACACTCGGGCTATTTTCCCAACGATGCTTATAAGCACAAAAGAGTAATTTTTTAATACGAGTAATTTCTGGATGCTGTTTTAAATTACGAACTACTTTATTAAGTGTCATTGTCGTTCTCTTTTGCTCAACTTTGTGAGTTGTTGATTGAGCAGGAACGCTTTGAAAATAAGGGGTCAAATCATTAATCACTTCCGCTACATTTTGATAACGATCGCGCGCATTCCATTTCACCATCTGACTGAGAATTTGCACTAAAGAATCATCAAGATTAACCAAATGTCGCCATAATAACTCTCCAGTTTGCGGGTCATCATTCAGTCGCTTCGGAGAAAGACCAGTTAAACCTTGAATCACAATTTTGCCTAAAGCATAAATATCACTATTATAAGAAGGTTTTCCTCCCTGCTGTTCTACCGGCATATAAGCAGGCGTACCAATAGCAACCGTAAACTCAGAATCTTCTCGCTCTTCGTCATAGAGAGTCGTGATTTTTTTGACCGATCCAAAATCAATTAAAACCAGCTTCTGATCACTATAACGTCGAATAATATTTTCAGGTTTTAAATCTCGGTGAATCACCTGATTTTGATGAATAAAATTTAAAACTTCCAGTGTATCTTCCAGAAAGAGAATTGCCTGTTGTTGACTCCAAATCTGACCCTCTTTGAGTTCCTTAGATAATAAATCTCCTTCAATAAAATCCTGAACTAAATAGAACTGTTCATTTTCTTCAAAATGCGCCTTTAATTGGGGAATTTGCGGATGACTACCAATACGAGCCAAAACCGAAGCCTCTAGATCAAACAGTCGCCGTGCCGTCTGTAACATCCAAGGTTCTTTCACTTGAGGCTTAAGTTGTTTAACAACACACCACGGTTGTCCCGGAAAATCACAATCTTGAGCAAGAAAGGTTTGACCAAACCCTCCGACCCCCAATTCTTTAACAATATAGTAGCGGTTACGTAGCTTGGTTCCCAACATAATTGTTTTGGATTAATTTACACTCGTAGTAACTAAGGTCTTGGTTGTCTCCTCGGAGGCTTGCTTTTAAGCCCTTTCACACCAACTCAGATTTCTGCCATGCCACAGCAAAAACGATTTTTTACTATTAATCTCATAATAGTGCTTTCAATGATATCAATGACGGCATCTTAACATTTTAATAAACTCTAATTTTGTTACTTACGTCACTCAACACAGCGATCTAATTATGTTGAAAATTGTTTTATACGAACCCCAAATCCCTCCGAATACAGGAAATATTGCCCGTACTTGTGCTGCGACTGAAACAGAATTACATCTTGTGGGTAACTTAGGGTTTGATATTAGTGATCGCGCAGTTAAACGAGCGGGATTAGATTACTGGCCCTATGTCAAGTTACACCAGCATCCAGACTGGATGACCTTTGCAAGCCAACAACGTCAACGAGGAGGACGGTTAATTGCCTTTAGTGTCAAAGGAGAATCATCTCATGTGGGTCATACCTTTCAAAAGGAAGATTGGCTCCTATTTGGTCAAGAAAGCAACGGTTTACCCTCAGAAATTATGGCAAGCTGTGACCAAATTTTACGCATTCCGATGCCACATCCTAAGGTTCGGAGTCTCAACTTATCGGTAAGCGTTGCTATTGGTTTATATGAAGCGAAACGACAAATTGGTGAGTTTGATTAGTTCTTTTTTAGTAACTTATAAGTTCAAACAAAATGATTCAAATCATTATTTACGCCCTAAAATAAATTCAGCCAAAAAAGTCAAAAACAGTTTATTATGGGCTTGTGCTTCCACAATAAGCTGAGCAAAAAAACTTATTAAGTAGCGTTATTCCCAGATCATCACTCTAAAAGCGTCGGAGATGCTTTTCCCAAATATGGGGTCAACCTGAATTTCGGACAACTTGTATTTCTTATGTTTAAGGCAGAGCAAAAGGAGGTTTTCTTGAAGTATTTACTAAACCAGATTCGCTATTTATCCTCATCATGGATTGTTCTTGATGATAACAATAATGATCACAATCATCCTTGGGAGGATTCTAACCAAAGGCAACAATCAGAGATAGCGAAGCCAATGTTAATCAAAACAATGGCAACTTTAACGCTTCCCCTCTTCATGGTCTCCCTAGTGATCAAACCGGTAGGAGCTTGGGAAATCCCAAGTAGCGTGTCTAAACGCACAAATCATAAAGTGATTCCACCCCAAACGAATTTACAACCAAGGGTCACACACCAAATCCAACCCGGAGATACTTTATGGGAACTTGCTCAATCTTATCAACTGTCTGCTCAGGAAATTGCAGAATATAATGGGATCGAACTTCAACAATTGCTTCAAATTGGTGATACTCTAGAAATCCCAATCAAGCAGAATTTAACGCCACAAACACCGCAACTACTGCCGTCACATTTAGGAGCAATTGGTGGTGGGATTACTTCAGAAAATATTGTTACTGACTCTGAAACTGAAGTAGAATCTATTCCCCCTGTCCCGCAAGTAGTGAAGCCCAATCAATTTTCTATCAGCGAGGACAGTCAAACCCCATTATCAGAAGTCCCCATCCAGCAGTTTCTGGCTGATGTCAAACAACTACGAGCGAACTACGAAAAAGAATCGGGGCAAATCGACAATACTGGGAATGTCGCCAGTGAGAATCAAGGAAAAGTCTTTTCTCCGGTTGATTCACCTTCTCGATCCTCTTCTCCTAACTCCCTTGCCACCGCCCCAATTAAAGTTGAGTTTTATAATCCTTCCTTATCTGCACCAATTGGAGAAACTGTCAGCCCTAAACTCCCACCGCTGTCTTCTCCTGAACAATACCTTCCCAATCGTCCTCAAAGATTTAATGGCTATATTTGGCCTGCAGAAGGCGTTTTTACCTCTGGTTATGGTATGCGTTGGGGGAGAATGCACCGCGGGATTGATATTGCAGCCCCAATTGGCACGCCTATTCTTGCTGCAGCGCCGGGAGAAGTGGTTGTTGCGGGTTGGAGTAATGGTGGCTATGGGAATTTGGTCAAACTCAAGCATCCCGATGGCAGTTTAACCCTTTATGCTCATAACAATAAATTGCTGGTGCATAAAGGACAGGAAGTGGATCAGGGACAACAAATTGCAGAAATGGGGAGTACCGGGCGCAGTACGGGGCCCCATTTACATTTTGAAATTCATCCGGCAGGAAAAGGTGCAAAAAACCCCTTAGCTTATCTGCCAAATCGTTAAGTGACGGTCGCCGGATCTCAACTCCGGCGTTACTCCCATCTTGTGTCAATTGCTTCCTTCAAGCTAAAGTATTACAAAGTTTCGTTGAAGATGAAGACATTTATAGACAAACTAACACTTT
>JAVLCL010000052.1:0-11640 GCA_031580825.1 Halothece sp. Uz-M2-17 | reverse complement strand
TCCCAGAGATTCTGGCTTTGTTGTTGCTGTAAGGTGGTTGTCATTTGGGATATAAGTCCGTTTCGTTGAAATAATAATGATATGATTCGGCTTGATTTAAGCCTTGATACAACTATATTGCTTATATTAATAAAATGTCAACTTTTGTAAATCATATCGTCTTATTACAGTTATAAGTTTTGCTTATATTGAATAAGAATTAGAGAAAACAAGGATAATAGTAGAAGAAGATTAAGCATCAGTAGTGAGAGTTTAATGGCACAATCGGTCAACCCCAATCAGCAAGAACAAATCGACATGGCACTCAGTTTATTAACCCTTCCCTTCTTAATGGGGATAGTGGGAGCGCGATCGCTGCAAGAAGGATTAATTAGCCTTGGTGAAGCCAGTGAAGAAGTCTTTCGCGGTGATCGCCTCCCCATTCTTCATCTTCAGCAACAATCTGAGATAGAAATTAAACAATAAAAAACTGAATTGTAACTATCCGCTGAGGGAGAGAATGGGTATAATGACGAGCAGACCAAGATCTAGGGTGTGCAGTGTAATAGAAAAATATGGATTGCTAACGCCTCTCCTAACGTATTAAGTTGGTTGAAATTTCTCCAGTATTTTTAAAGAAAATCAAATCATGAGTTCTCTGTTGCAAGCATTTAGCCAAGACACCAACCACTCCTCTCGCTCTGATACATTTCTTACCTATCGGATCAAGTTGATCGAAGATTTATGGGAATCTGTGTTGAGAGCCGAGTGTGGTCAGGAACTGGTTGATTTATTGCAACAGTTACGTTCCATGGGATCACCAGAAGGACAAGCAACAGGCTTACCAACTTCTTCTGTTCCTCAACTCATTGAAGATCTTCCCCTTAATGATGCCGTTCGTGCTGCACGAGCTTTCGCGTTGTACTTTCAGCTAATTAATATTGTTGAACAACATTATGAACAACGAGAACAACAACTGAATCGGTATTTTAGTCAAGATAAAACAGAAACTCAATTGAGAACAGGAGAGCATACAGAAGAGCAGACGGAAAGCGAAAATTCACATAGTGTCTTAGGTGCAGAACTCTTAGAAAAAACTTGGCAAGGCAATTCCACGTATCAAAAAGCAGGAACTTTTAATTGGCTCTTTCCTTATCTAAAAAAATTAAATGTTCCGCCCCAACTAATTCAGCGATTGCTGAACCAACTTGATATTCGACTGGTATTTACCGCTCATCCCACGGAAATTGTTCGCCAGACCATTCGCAAAAAACAACGGCGGATGTCTCGGATTTTACAGCACATTGACCAAGGCGAAATTGCTGCTCAAAGTTTAGGCTTTATGGAGTCTCCGGAAGCGATGGAAGCCACTGAGCAGTTAAAGGAAGAGATCCGTTTATGGTGGCGCACTGATGAACTCCATCAGTTTAAACCGGAAGTGCTCGATGAAGTGGATTATGCACTGCACTATTTCCAAGAAGTTTTATTTGATACCATCCCTCATCTATCGAATCGTCTGAAACAATCTCTCAATAGTTCTTTTAAAGAGTTAAAGCCTCCAAAAAATAATTTCTGTCGCTTTGGCTCTTGGGTAGGGGCGGATCGCGATGGCAATCCTTCTGTTACGCCAGCGGTCACTTGGGAAACCGCCTGTTATCAACGTGGGATTGTTTTAGAACGGTATTTACGTTCTGTGAAGCAATTAAGCACTCTGTTGAGCCTCTCTTTGCATTGGAGTGATGTTTTACCAGAATTATTAGAATCTTTAGAGCGCGATCGCGCTTTAATGCCAGATGTCTATGAAAGGTTATCCATTCGTTATCGCCGAGAGCCGTATCGCCTGAAATTGGCTTACATTGAGCAACGGTTAGAACATACCCTGCAACGGAATCACTTCTTATCCTCGGAACAAAAAGCTCCACGAGAAACTATCGAGAAAAATCGGAAAACGATTTACAACTTCGGAGAAGAATTTCTAGAAGAATTAAAACTGATTCAAAGCAGCTTGACGGAAACTGGACTAACTTGTCGCGATCTTGAACATCTTATTTGCCAAGTGGAGATTTACGGCTTCAACTTAGTTGAACTGGATATGCGCCAAGAGTCTTCTCGCCACTCTGAAACCATTAATGAAATTACAGATTACTTGCAGCTTCTGCCCCAATCTTATAATGAACTTTCAGAAGAAGAACGCGTGCAATGGCTGAGTGAAGAATTACAAACCCGTCGTCCTCTCATTCCGGGAGAACTTCCCTTTTCCGAAAAAACTAAAGAAACCGTTGAAACGTTTCGCCTTTTAAGACAACTGCAACAAGAGTTTGGCTGTGAGGTTTGCCAAACTTACATTATTAGCATGAGTCATGAAGTGAGTGACATTTTAGAAGTCTTACTCTTGGCTAAAGAAGCGGGAATTTATGATCCGGCTACAGGAAAATGTAGTTTGCAAGTGGTTCCACTCTTTGAAACCGTGGATGACTTACTACGAGCACCATCGGTCATGAAAGCCTTATTTGAGTTGCCATTATATCGGGCGTGTCTTGCCGGAGGCTATGGTCAAGATAATGGGGAAGCGTATGATATTCAAGAAGTCATGCTTGGTTATTCCGATAGTAATAAAGACTCAGGTTTCTTAAGCAGTAATTGGGAAATTCATAAAGCCCAAAAAGCCTTACAAACCCTTGCCCAAGGTTACGGCGTTTCCTTGCGGATTTTCCATGGTCGCGGTGGCTCTGTCGGACGAGGTGGGGGACCTACTTATGAGGCGATTTTAGCGCAACCGAGTTCGACCATTAATGGACGGATTAAAATTACAGAACAAGGAGAAGTGGTTGCCTCGAAATACTCCCTTCCTGAGTTAGCTCTCTATCATCTCGAAACGGCTACCACAGCAGTTATTCAAGCCAGTTTATTGAGGAGTGGTTTTGATGATATCAATCCTTGGCAAAATATCATGGAACGCCTTGCAGCGCGATCGCGCCAGCATTATCGGGCTCTCATTTATGAAGAACCGGATTTTCTGGACTTTTTCTTGTCTGTCACACCGATTCAAGAAATTAGTCAACTGCAAATTAGTTCTCGCCCTGCTCGTCGTCAAGGAGGGAAAAAAGATCTAAGCTCCCTGCGAGCAATTCCTTGGGTCTTTAGCTGGACACAAACGCGGTTTTTACTTCCTGCTTGGTATGGGGTCGGTACAGCCCTCCAAGACTTTTTATATCAAGATACCGAAAGAACCTCCGAGCAAAATATTAAGCTCCTCCGTTACTTCTACTGGAAATGGCCCTTTTTCCGCATGGTCATCTCGAAAGTTGAAATGACCTTAGCAAAAGTTGACCTTCAAATTGCTCATCATTATCTAAAAGAGCTTGCTAACACCGAAGACTATGAACGCTTTGAGCGCATTTTTCAACAAATTTCTGATGAATACCATCTCACCAGCGAATTAGTGCGTTTAATTACTAACCACGAGAAACTGCTTGATGGGGACCCTGATTTACAACGTTCTGTTCAACTCAGGAATCGGACAATTGTTCCCCTCGGTTTCTTACAAGTCTCGCTCATTAAACGACTGCGCCAGTACAGCAATGAAAGTGCTTCTGAGGTCATTCACTTCCGATACAGCAAAGAAGAATTGCTGCGAGGAGCTTTACTAACCCTGAATGGTATTGCAGCAGGAATGCGGAATACCGGTTAAGTAGGGGCAAACTGCGGTTTGGCGGTAAACCTCAAACATGAAAAAGAAGGACGAGAGAGTATCAAACCCCTCGTCCTCCTAGCATGAATAAAAGGAAATGAGTTAAGCGGAAACTTTCACTAATTCAATATCAAAGGTTAAACTTTGACCCGCTAGCGGATGGTTCGCATCCAACGTTACTTTGGAGTCCGCAACATTGGTAACCACGACAGGAATTTGCTGACCACTGGGATGTTGAACTTGTAACTGTTGACCTGTTTGAACCTCAATATCTTCTGGAATTTGTTCGCGGTCAACTTCTAAGACCATTTCCGGACGATGAGGACCATAGGCTTCTTCCGAGGGGATTTCCGCAGTTTTCGATTCCCCCTCATCCATACCAATAACCGCTTGTTCAAACCCTGGGATAATTTGACCTTCTCCGATGGCGAATTCTAAAGGTTCACGACCTTCAGAAGAATCAAAGACTGTGCCATCGGCTAACTTCCCAGTGTAGTGAACTTGGACGGTGTTGCCTGATTGTGCTTGTACCATGTTACTCCTTATGGAATTCTACTTTTTATTTCGACGATTCCGAAACCGACGACGCTCTCGGTGCCGACTGATTTCTTTGCGTTTACGCTTTTCGGCAGGGGTTTCAAAATGCCGATTTTTTTTCATATCGGCAAAAATACCTGCTTGAGATACTTTACGTTTAAAGCGACGTAAGGCTGACTCTATCTGTTCATTATTGTTGAGAACTACTTTCGTCATCCAATTTTTTACCTAATTTGAAGATTTGAGAGATTAACTACGCTTAACCAAGTCTATGGTAAAAGCAGTGGTTTCTTGAACATGGCTTAATCTTGATCAGGGATCGTTACCGTTTGTAGATCACATTTCCTCATTCAAGAAAGCCATCAACGTCGCTTTTCCTTGATCAAGAGCGTTTGATTTGTTTTAGTGGAGTGAGTTAACGTCTCCGAGGTTCGGTTCTCTCTGACCTACTCCTCCTTGCCATTAATTCTTACCTTACCAAGGTTCTGCTATATACTAACATAAGAAACCTTAACGAACAATTTCTTAACCTTGATCAGCTAATGGTTGATCGCACTTCGACAAAATTTCCTCTAAGATTAAAGTCACCTGTTCGGGTTGCTCTATCATCGACATATGACCGCAATTTGGGATTTCGATGACATTATTGCCTCGACATTGAAATAAATGATGAAAACTGGCTAAATGTCCCACATATTTCGGTTCCATAATCATGTCTTTCTCGCCAGCAATAAAGTAAACCGGTTGCTTGAGTTGAGACACTAATTGTGGGAGACGATGCACTTCTATTTCTGTGGTTGACTCTAACAATGAGCCGACTGCTGCGATCGCGTCTGCTTTCACAAAATCGAGCACTCGTTGACGACCCCAGTGGCGCGCTAGGGGTTTTGCTACCATAGCGCGAGTAAAAAGTACATCAATCAGAGGAATATAAGGGAGCCATTGCGGTCGATATTTGATTAATTGTTGTCCCGCTTGGCGAAATCGATCAAACTCTTCTTTGAGATAGACTCCGCCCCCTGCATTCAGACAGATGACTCCTTCGACTCGTTCCGCACAAGATTGTGCTGCCCACAGAGCAATACTCCCCCCCAGAGAGTGACCCACTAACCAGGCTTTTTGAATTCCCAATTCTTCCAACAATGTTTTGAGATCATTAGCATAACTTAACAAGCTATATTCATTGTTTTGAAACGGGTTAGCTTTGGAATCACCAAATCCTCGCAAATCGTAGCAAAGACAGGGATAATTGAGAGAAAGATTTTGCACTAAAGGCTGCCAATATTGACGACTGAGTAACCAACCGTGAATTAAAACGAGAACTGGCGCATCGGTTTGAGTTTGAGCAGGGAGAAAATCATAGGCGTGAGTTACACCAGAAATGTCAATTGAGGGCATAGTAACTGATGTCAACAGTGACTCTCATAAAGAATTGGGCAGACACAGGACGACTCTGCTTTCTTTGATCTTGAAAACAGTGAATCTTTCTATTATCTTAACTTATATTTCAGGGATCATAATCCTTGTCCACCGTGAATCATGTCTCATAAAACCAATGTTGATCACTTCTTTAAAAGAGTAAACAATTTAATAACTAAAGAAGAGAATTTTGCATTCGGAAACTAAATCGAGTTTAACTCTGCTGACAAAAAAGGGGATATGTTATGATTTTTAACAGGCTTTTCGAGGAAAAGCTCACTGATTGTAGGGCTTGTCCCCAGTTAGAAACTAACACGTAAGCGACTCGCAGACCGCATGGCATTTTGGAAAAGTTTATTTAATAATAGCTCAAACGCGATCGCGCCTTCATCAACTTCATCAGAGGAAGAGACTTTGCTAAAAAAGGGTGAGACGCAACAAGATACCAAAATTCTTTTTAGTACAACTCGCTCCATTGATTTATATGAACTGGAAGAACTGTGTGATGCTGTTGGGTGGTCTCGTCGCCCCCTGCGGAAAGTACGTAAAGCAATGCAACACAGTTTTTTAGTAGTGTCAATGTGGGAAGAAAAAGGAGCAAGCCGACGTTTAATTGGGTTTGCTCGGGCAACTTCTGACCATGCCTTTAATGCTACGATTTGGGATGTTGTCGTTCATCCGCAAGCCCAAGGGAAAGGACTAGGTAAGGCTCTGATGAACTATGTGATTAAACGTTTGCGTCAAGAAGATATTAGTAATATCACCTTGTTTGCTGATGCGGGGGTTGTCCAATTTTACAATCGCTTGGGCTTTGTTCCTGATCCAGAGGGGATTAAAGGAATGTTTTGGTATCCAGACTAAAAATTTATTCTTGAATAATACCCAATTTTGTTTAACCTGAGTTATAATGGCTGAGGAATTAATTAACGGGATGTAGCGCAGCTTGGTAGCGCGCCTGCTTTGGGAGCAGGATGTCGTAGGTTCAAATCCTGCCATCCCGATTTAAAAAATAAATTGACTCAAGTCTCTCAATGAGTCATATAAACGGTACACAAAAATGATAGTAATTTCAAGGAACGGCTAAACTGAATCAGCCGTTGCTTGTAATTCGCTTGGAATTAACCGACTCTTGGCACATGATCGATTTGAGCGTAACCCGTAAAGACGAGAGCCTTACCTTGGGTTTCGAGGCGGTTAATACGCATCTTCACCCCATCCAGATTAAACCGATCTAGATCAATCATGCTATTGAGAATCTCTCCAAGGACTTCTGTGAGCTTTTCACTGGTTGCGCGATGCTCTTGTGGAACATTATCCGCTTGAAACTGAATATTTTTAAATAAGAGTTTCCGTCTCCGCTCTAAACCAAGAGTACAAATAAGGCTTACTGGAATCACACCAGCTTGCCCGAGGTTAGCATTGGCATCAAGTTGGACTTGATTTTGGGATAATAGAGTTAAACTGATGTCAGTAAAAGACACGGGATCGCCATTAGACAATGCAGTTAAACTGGGAGCAGTAAGATTTTCTAGGCGTTTTTTGACTAATTCTGCTTTAAACGCGGTGTTGATATCTTCTTCTAAAAGTTTAACTTGCGCGATCGCTTGTGTAGGTTGTTTCAGCGAGATTTTGCCTTTCAACGCTGAACTAAAGTCAATGGCTACTGCATCCGTTTCAAACCACATCTCCTCAGTGCGAAACGCTTTCCGAATGACTAACCCTTTCCCACTCATGTTAAAACTATCAATGCTTCCCTGCAAGAGCTTACTCGAGGGATGACAGCTTACCTTCACCTTTAGATCATCACAGCGTGTAAACAGGTGGCGAAGAGTATTAGTTGCAACACTATTGAGAAGATTCTCTCCCCAGTCACTACCCTTATTTTGAAAATCGGCTAAGCCACCAATCATGAAAACCTCCGTTGTGAAAACTGAATTGTACAGAAGCCGTTATTGACATATCTGTACAAGATAGGAAAGGAACAATGTCTCATGCGCGTTTTTCGCTGTAGTCAAAACAGGTTTTTTGGTTAGAAACCCTGTCAAACTATGTTTTCGGCGCCGAGTCCTCACCAAATTGCACTTGATCTTTAAATTTGAGAGTCCCTTCTGTTGTAACAAAATATTAAGCAGACGGCAATTGATCTTGATAAAAACCTTAAATCGGTTGGATGAGACTTTTCAATAGAGCAGGAACAATCCGAGGTAAGTTTTAAGAGTCATTACGGTTTACGAAGCAGCAACTCCCTAATCATGGTATTGGTAAACATAAGAGGCTAAAGTAATTGCTCAGTTTAGCCTTATTGGTTTGTAATCAATTGGGAGGGGAAATGGAACTATGCTTAACAAAATTTTGCTAGCCGATTCAGGGACTGGTCATTCCGAAGAGATGTTGCAGTATTTATTACAACTGCCATCTCTGAAAAATGCTTCGATTACTATTTTGCACGTTGTTCCCCCACAAACGACCAGTGAAGCAATGATGGAAAAATGGGAAGAAGGGGGAAAATTTGTTGCTGGGGCAATTCAACGGATGCACCTTGATCCAACTCAAGTTTCGACAGTTTTGCGTCAAGGGGACCCAAAAACTACGGTTTGTGAAATTGCAGAGGAAATGGAAGCTGACCTGATTATTATGGGGTCACGGGGCTTAAAACGTTTAGAGTCGATTCTAGAAAACTCCGTTAGTCAATACGTTTTTCAACTATCAACACGCCCCATGTTACTGGTGAAAGATGACATCTATGTGACGCGGTTGAAACGAATTATGGTGGCGGTGGATCAATCTGCTGATTCTCAGTATTGTCTGGAGTTAGCCTTATTTCTCCTAAAAGATATTCCTTCCGGTCAGTTGTTATTGGTGCAAGTTGATCCTGCGATGGAGAAAAATGAGGTCTTATCTGGAGAACAAGCGAATAAAACGGCTGTTTTAGCTCCCGCGATCGAGCAAGCCAAACGACAAGGGATCAATTATAAAGGGATTGTCACTGGAGGAAAACCTGGTCCGACTTTATGCGAACTTGCGGAAGAAAATAAGGTCGATTTAATGATGTTAGGGTCACCAGAACGTCGTCCTACTGTTGCTAGAACTTTACCAGATTTAGATCGGTTATTGGGAAGTTCTTTATCGGATTATGTTCGAGTTTATGCGAATTGTCCTGTTTTATTAGGGCGAAGAGTCGATTAATAATGAACCTTTGACCGCTAATTTTTTATGCTTGGGTACTGTCCAGAAAATATATTCTCTACTTCTTTTCAAGTGAGAAATATTTCTGGACAAAGTTTTTTTCTGTAGAGGATTTTCAAATTCTGAAATATTAAACTATAGAGTAGCAAAGAACCCAGAGAGTTGAATGACTTTAGCTATAACTGATCTTGGTTATCTTAGTTGATCATTAGTCTTTAGAGAGATATCATTTAGCAGCGCGATCGCGCATCCGAAAGCGCGATCGCGCTGCTAAAATTAACCTAATAGTTCAACCGCACGCTTCACTAAATTTTCTGCTGTAATGCCATTAATTGCCATGACAGCACTGGCACTGGATGCCGTTTCACCGCGTTTCCAAGCAAAGGTATCACGAGGCGTGGTACTCCGGAGCATAACCGGTTCTAACATGGCACTAGAGCCACCTGTGACTCCGATTAACGCTTCACCGCCGAATAACTGATTAAAGTCAGCATCATTGAGGAAACCGCCATCAGCTTGAGCGCAAGTATCCCAAGCGGTATCTGTGGGACGATAGAGACGACGGGGACTGATCACAGAAATTACTTTTGACCCGATTCCTTGCCCTTGCAGTTGTTCTGCTGCTTCTAAGGTAGGAATTAAGGTCATATCGCCAATCACCGCAAAGACAACGGTTTTCTCCCCTGGCATTTCTTGCAGGATAAAGCCACCTTTTTCTAACCCGTCTTGGGTTTGTTGGAAAGTGGTGCGAATGGGTAAGGGAGATTTAGAGGCAGTAATGGTTACGCCTTTGTTTTTCGTCCCTAATGCCCAGTCATAACAAACTTGAATGCTGTTGGCATCACAGGGGAATAAGGGGAAGACATTGCCATTGCGCATCATCCCCGCAAAATAGTTTTCAATTTCAGGGCGTTGGTGGGTCCAACCATTGCGCCCTTGTTCTAATGCCCCTGCAGTAAATAAGGTCACAGTAGAAGGCGTGGGACGGCGTAATTCTGCCATCGCTTGGGTGACGGTTTGCCAAATCGGTAAGCCATTAATGGCAAAGGATTCATAAGAACACCAAAGCGTCCGCGCCCCAAATAACGCTGAACTGGCAGCTAACCCCGCACAAGCATCTTCACTGAGAGGTTCATACACTTGACCTTTTGGTCCTTGAAAATACAAGTCATCCGGGGTAGGGTGAATAATTTTCAGGGCTTGGTTAACGTTATTAATCCCTGAAGCTGCATTTCCATCTGCGTTAGTCAGGACAAAGTTTGGGTCATGTTTACCCACATGGGCAATTAATTCGCCCATCGCTGTTGTGGCAACTTTTTTCTCTCCACCAATAGGGTGTTCTTCTAGGGGGAGTTGACCTAAATCAGGAAGGGGTAATTCAAATTCCGTTTTCACTAAACTAACTGCAGGACCCCCGGCTGCCCGTTCAAAGTTGCTGCGAACCAGTTGCCAGGCTTCTGGGGACAAAGACCGTTCTTGTAGGGCTTTGACAATATCTTCATTGTCGAGGGTATGATATCCATATAGGTTGTGAGCTTTTGCCCCGCGATCGTGAACGCCTGACCCTTTCAACTGTTTGATAATTAAGACGGTGAGTTTACCACTCATTGCGGACTTCGCAGCTTTGTCTGTTGCTTCGAGGACTGCTTGGGTAAATTCGAGCCGTTTCGCAAAAGAGAACGCGGTACTATCCACATAATCCCCACTTTGATTGGCATCATCATAGTCTTTAGCATTAACTAAAATAACTTCTTGAAAACCATTGCCTTCCCAATATTCAATCATTTCTTGGTTAGGCTTGGTGGAGACCATGCTGTGGTGTTCTTGGGAGTAGCCATTCCACACCAAAATTGGGAGGAAGTTGGTAACATCCGGATAAGCGGTGTGGAAATGAGCCATACTGCTCATAACGTAGGGTTCACCGATTCCGCCATCGCCAATGGTGACTGGGAAGAGAATGTCGGGATGAAGTCGCGCTCCCGCCATCGCAAAGTGTTGTCCTTGTCCAAGAGGACCTGCAGGGTTCAGCAGTCCAGGAATTTGTCCTGACAGGTGTCCTAATAGCCCTTTGTGTTCTCGGAAGCGATCGCGCAGTTGTTGGACATTTTCAATCCCCATTTCTTCCAAGGAGCGATCCAAGAACATATTACTGTAAAAGCCCGGGGCATGGTGTCCCACTTCTGTAATAATATGCTTATGACCAAGCATCACCAGCGCAGCAATGCCTTCTGCGATACTGGCAAAGCCACCGGGGTGTCCTGAGGCTTTGGAGGCGGTCATTTGTAAGGTGAGGTAACGTAGGGCATCTGCACCAAGCAGGGTTTGATAAACAGCACTGGGATCACTCGGCGATGAAACTTGTGTTTGTCCCTCAGCAATGGCTGGGGTTTTACCATAATTTTCAAACTCAGGAAGTTGTTCCGCAAAATATTGAATTCCTTGACAAAATGCTGGAATTGCGCTAGCAACTGTCATTATAATTAAATCCTTTCTTATTGGGTCAGCACGATTATTAAATTGATCTTACAATTTTGTGGGCAAGAACTGGTGAATTCTTCGGAAACGGAATCTTATATTGATAGGATAGAGTCATTTCTATTGTATTTTTGAGTTTATTGAGAGGAAGGGTGAACTCAATAAATATAGTGTTTCCTCTGTGTAGTATTTTCGAGTTTAATGAAAGATGCAATCACTTTCTAGAGAAACTAACCACAAAGACACAAAGATTTGATCCAACTAAAAACTAATTATTTTAAAATAAATTGAATATGAAATTAATTATAAACTGTCTGCTGATTGGTTGTTCTCCTTTTACGTTTCATCTTCCA
>JAVLCL010000591.1:1292-1738 GCA_031580825.1 Halothece sp. Uz-M2-17 | reverse complement strand
ACAGCCTTCTCCTGAAACCACGGAAGAGGAAACCGCCACGGAATCGGAAGCGGTAACAGAAGAAGAAGTAACTGAACAACCTTCTCCTGAAACACCAGAAGAGGAAACTGCCACGGAATCGGAAGCGGTAACAGAAGAAGAAGTAACTGAACAGCCTTCTCCTGAAACCACGGAAGAGGAAACTGCTACAGAAACACCAGAAGAAGAGACAGAAGATAACTCAGCAACTGAGGAAATAGAAGACCAAGCAACTGCTGTCGAAGAAAAGAAAGCAATTGCACAATAATTGTTTGAGGTCGGTATTGCCAAAGGACTACATTGTAGGGTGGGCATTGCCCACCCTACACCTCTTCTCCCCTTCTCCTTGATTGCCTCTCAATTTGATATTACATAAAAATTAGAACTGTTATTACTCATTACTTATTTATTGTGTCTAAAAAAAATAC
>JAVLCL010000591.1:0-1282 GCA_031580825.1 Halothece sp. Uz-M2-17 | reverse complement strand
GCAAATATTGCAGGGATTGTCGCGATCGCGACATTAATTAGTAAAGTTTTTGGCTTAGTTCGAGAACAAGTTATTGCTGCTGCTTTTGGTGTTGGTCCCGTCGTCAATGCTTATGCTTATGCTTATATTATTCCGGGATTTTTACTGATTTTATTAGGGGGCATTAATGGTCCTTTTCACAGTGCATTAGTGAGTGTTTTATCAAAGCGAGATAAGTCAGAAGCAGCCCCTTTAGTAGAAACAGTGACCACTTTAGTCAGTGGAATTTTATTATTAATTGCAATTTTATTAGTTATTTTTGCACCGTTTTTAATTGATTTAGTTGCTCCGGGTTTAACGGTCACTCAGGGGGGTGAAGAAGTCCGTTCTATTGCAATTCTTCAATTAAGAATTATGGCTCCGATGGCGGTTTTAGCTGGACTAATTGGGATTGGTTTTGGCACTTTAAATGCCTCCGATCAATATTGGTTACCCGGAATTAGCCCTTTATTTTCTAGCTTAGCTGTGATTGCGGTTTTAGGAGGACTCGCTCTATTTTTAGGGAATGATTTATTAAATTCTGAATATGCGCGGTTGGGAGGAATTATTTTAGCCGGAGGAACCTTATTCGGTGCCATTTTACAATGGCTCATTCAATTATATGCGCAAGCGCGATCGGGTTTAGGCAAATTTCGCTTGCGGTTTCAGTTATCTCATCCTGGGGTTAGAGATGTTTTAAGCGTTATGGGACCAGCAACTCTATCTTCGGGAATGTTACATATTAATGTTTATACTGATTTATTTTTTGCCTCTTATATTAATAATGCAGCAGCAGCAATGAAGTATGCCAATCTCATTGCTTTAACGCCACTGGGGATTATTTCTAATATGATTTTAGTCCCAATGTTACCGGTTTTTTCGCGGTTAGCAGTTCCCGAAAGTTGGGGAGAATTAAAAGTTAGAATTCGCCAAGGTTTACTACTTTCGGCATTAACAATGCTTCCTTTAACAGCGATTTTAGTAACCCTTGCTTTTCCAGTGGTCAGGTTTATTTATCAACGTTATGCCTTTGATCAAGCAGCATTAGATGTGGTTGCCCCTGTTTTAGTTGCTTATGGCTTAGGAATGTTTTTTTATTTAGGACGAGATGTTTTAGTGCGGGTTTTTTATGCCCTTGGTGATGGCACAACACCGTTTAGAATTAGCATTTTTAATATTTTTCTTAATGGAGTTCTGGATTACATTTTTATGAATTTATTTCAAACTCCTGGTTTAATTCTTTCTACGATTGGCGTTAATATTA
>JAVLCL010000590.1:0-1740 GCA_031580825.1 Halothece sp. Uz-M2-17 | reverse complement strand
ATAGTTACTAATTTTGTAGAAATATATCTACTCAAGCTTTATAGAGTCTTTAAGACTACTATAGGGCTAACTACGAGCCACTCTATTTGGTTTTCTATCAAAGATAGAAGTTCCAAACTACTTTAAAGATGAGATTATTCACTCTAATAAAGTGAGTCTCTTAAAAGAAATGAGGTTAAATCATTTCTACTATTATGATAGCAGAAGAAGAAAAGTGTTAGTTTGTCTATAAATGTCTTCATCTTCAACGAAACTTTGTAATACTTCATCAATCAAGAGTTCGATATCGTCGCCTCGTCCCTTGTAGTGCGTATTCAGGTTAGACTGTGAATTACCCGCGACCTATTCCTTATCGGTTGCAGACTTGTTAATATGCAGAGCGACCTCAGACTGACAATCACTCATCCCCTGATCGTAATTCTTTTGATGGCTGGCTCATTACTAATCGCAGCAGATGGGAAAGCAGAAACAATTTTTGAAGAAATTGAACGGACTGGTACTATCAAGGTTGGAATTCGCAACGATGCAATCCCTTTTGGTTATCGTAAGCCCAATGGTGAATTAACCGGATATTGTGTTCATTTTGTAGCTGCTGTGAAAGAACGCCTCAGAGAAAAAATGAATCGAGGGGAGTTATTGGTGCGTGTTTTTCAATCTACTGCTTCTAATCGCTCGCGTTTAGTGGCGGATCGAACTGTTCATATTGAATGTGGTCCCAATACAATTCGCAATCAGATTTCAGAGGAAGACGTTATCTATTCGCGACCGTTTTTTATTACAGGAACACAGTTTTTAATTCTGGAATCTCAGCGGGATCAAATTGATTTGAACCGTTCTCTAGCAGGCTTAAGAATTGGTGTTTTGCGAGGAACCACGACAGAAATGTTCCTTCAAAAACAGTATCCGGAAGCAACTTTAATCCCATTACAAGGATCAACAGGGCGACGGCGAGGGGTACAAGGGGTATTGCAGGGGCGTTTTGATAGCTTTGTTTCCGATGGCATTTTACTCCTCGGTGAAGTGGAAGGGTTACAAGCCTTAGGATTTGCGCCGAGTAACTATGCAATTATTCCGAAGGTTCCCCTATCTTGCGACCTCTATGGAATGTTGCTTCCCGAGGATCCGGAGTGGGAAAACTTTATCAATGCCATGATTGATAGTGAGGAAGGACGTGAGGTTTGGCAAGATTGGTTTAACGTTGTTTTACCGCAAATCAAGACGACCCTCCAAACTTGTGATGAAAACGGCTTCCTGGATATGAAATGATTTACTGACGATCGCGCTGTAGTAAGTATTCTGCTACTGCCTGATAAGCGGGTAATGTCGTTGGATCGTTAGCTGCATTTCCTGCTACGGGATGGGAGGCAAAACGGGCAATCACCAGATCCGCTTGCGGATCGAGATAAAGCGATTGACCATGAACCCCTCTTGCCATGAAAGCACCATGAGCATTATGAGTGATCCACCACATACTGCGATAACTCCAACCCTCCAGTAAGGAGTAGCCTGCATCGGCAAACGCTGCGCGATCGCTGCCTTGACGAATATTAGCAATGACAGATTCCGGAACTACCTGTTGTTCCCCCACTCGACCGTTATCTATTATCATCTGTCCAAACCGAGCTAGATCACGTAAACTAGCATTCATTCCCCCACCGGCAAAGGGCGTGCCAATGGAATCGACGGTAAAGTAAGCGGATTGATCCGCACCAATTTTGCTCCAAATTTTTTCTGAGAGAA
>JAVLCL010000589.1:0-1742 GCA_031580825.1 Halothece sp. Uz-M2-17 | reverse complement strand
CCGGCTAAAGCACTGACATTAAATAGACTTCCTGTTTTAACAGCAATTCCTTGCGGAATCGCGCGATCGCGCACGGTTCCTACTTCAATCCCACTCACCGGTAAAATTTCCCGAATCTTGCTGTCTTCAGACTTGACTTTTTCGTCAATCGCCCGTAACATCTTGGTCACCGCCCGTGGTGATAAGCGATTATCAACCCCTAAGCCCGATCCATTAATCAGCTGCACTTCTTCTGGGGAAACACCTGTGGCTGCAATGACAATCTTTTCTACTGTTTCCACACCCCCCACCGATCGCGCAATTAAATCCGCCAGTTTATTATTACTGTAGATATTCATTTGTTGTAGAATTTGGCTCAAGGGTAACGATTGATGCTGAATCAGAGAGGTTGCATCAGCAAAATTAGCATTCGGTTGCACCCTAATCTCCCCTTGAATTGCCACTTGCGGGCGAGGAGTCTCACTGGGAAGTTTTGCGTATTGTTGTTCAACCTCCTTTGACCAGCGTTGGAAATTAAGCCCTTGGGCAAGGAGTTGAGCGGAGGTTTGCCGGCTTTGCTGGTAATTCATAAAGAAATCACCAGTGACAATTAAATCCCCCGTTACCATTTGAATTCCTAATTCATTTAAGCGATTCGAGAGCGCGATCGCCTCCTCCCAGACAAAAAAGGGATCACCCCCACCTTCAATAATTAAATTCCCTTCTAACACACCCCCCGCAATGACTCCTGTGTGCTTAACCCGGGTAACAAACTGATAATCACTGCCATAAGTTTCTAAAGCAGCCAAACTGGTCGCAATTTTGGTTAACGAAGCAGCCGACTGTGGGATTGTTCCCCGATGATCCGCAAAAGTCCACCAATCAGAAGCAAACCAAAGCCCTTGCGAACTTGTGGACACTCCGAATTGATATAAGTTTTGTAAATAGTTTGCCACAGTCTTTTCAATCATTGGTTCTGGTGGATGAGGAAGCGAAAATAACGCTAACTCTTCCCAAGCCAATGGTTGCACCGGTTTGACAGGCGGTGGTTCTTGTCCCCATCCTGATAATATCCCCATCAATACACTCCAACCCAGCAAATCCCACATAACACTGCAACACCATTAAACTGAGAAAAATTTTAATTACCTAGAAAACACTACTAGTCAGTTGTGCCAACAACCTGTAATCTATCTTAAAGAGACACAGGTCTATTGTTTTAACTTAAAATTTAACTGTTTACTTTTAAAAAGCCTCCAACGGGCTTGTTAAAATCCTTAACGCTTCTACTAATTTGATTTATGGGATCGACTCGCGCAAAAATTGCAGTTGACGCTATGGGAGGCGACCATGCTCCCGGCGAAATTATCACAGGGGCTATCCGAGCCACAGAAGAACTTGACGTAGATGTGCTTCTGGTTGGTGATCCTGAACAAATTCAGCCCCATCTAGAATCATCAGGCGGAGCCACTAATCCTCATTTGGAGGTCATCCCCTCCGATGGCGTGATTGAAATGTCAGAAGAACCCATGGCAGGGTTAAAGCGCAAACGCAACGCCTCTATTAATGTGGCGATGGATATGGTAAAAGCAGAACGTGCCGAAGCCGTGGTTTCTGCTGGGCATTCTGGCGCAGCAATGGCAGCAGCATTATTACGCTTAGGACGCTTGAAAGGCATTGATCGACCGGCGATTGGGGCAATCCTCCCGACATTGATTGCAGGGAAATCAGTTATTATCCTTGATGCCGGAGCAATGGTGGAC
>JAVLCL010000051.1:0-11742 GCA_031580825.1 Halothece sp. Uz-M2-17 | reverse complement strand
ATGGTCGGCTTCACCACCAAACTCCACTAACCGACACCGCCACTTCCCACAAACATCAGAGAAAATTTCTTCAAGTCTATCAAGCATAGCTTTGGTAATGATCGGTTTCCTGTATTTAACTGTAAAGATAATATGATATTGAAGTCGATATGCACTGTGACTACTGCTCTTAAAACTTGTCAACTCTTCCATAACTAAGCTAAACTTTAATTATTATGAGCCATGCTATCATCCGTACCGATTCTTGGCATTTATCACCTACTCCTGAACAACAGCAATATCTAAGGCTGACGGTTCAAGAGTATAGAGCGTTTTGTCATGCTTTAGTGGGAGTTGTTAATGCTCACTGGACAACTATTGCTAATGCTAAGAGTCGGTGTTCGGAAGTAGAAAAACTAATTCATAAGACCAGTAACAACCCAACTCCTAAGTACCAGTATTTTGGAAAAAGATTTTATAAGTTTCCTTCGTACCTAAGACGCGCAGCCATCGAGTTTGCTGTTGGACAAGTATCTTCTTTTCTTACTCGATATCAAAGATGGCAGTCTGGGATTAGGAGTAGAAGAGATGCTAAACCACCAAAGTTAAATGGAAACACTGGTTGTTATCCTTCTCTCTATAAAGGACAATGCATTAAGTTCTCTGAATGTTTGACCGTCGCTGAAATTAAGGTATGGAATGGGAGTGATTGGGTATGGACAAAGGTTGCTATTTCTCGAAAAAGAGATAGACATCTTTTAGATCATGCTCAAATCAAATCTCCTGCTTTAATCGTTAATAAGAAAGGATGTAAACTCAGTGTTCCTTTTAAGATCAAACCGCCAAAGAAAGAAGGAAACTGTGTCTGCGCTGTAGATATTGGAATCAATACCTTAGCTACAGCCAGTATCGTTTACCCTGACGGCACTGTAACTGCAAAGGAGTTCATTCACCCCTCGGTTGACATAGACCGTCGTGATCAACGTTTATCTCGAATTAGAAAGAAAGCCCGCTTAACCAAAAATCTCCACAAAGGTTTCTGTTCCACTTGGTATCGAAGAGCCCGTCAGTATAATCGAAATATAGCTCAACACTCTTCTAAGCAAATTGTGGATTTTGCCACAGAACACGGAGCTTCAGTCATTGTCTTCGAGCAACTGAAAGGATGGCGACCCAAAGGAGGACGTAAAGGCTCGACCTTAAAACAGCGTTTTCATGGCTGGCTACATAGAGCCTTGGTCAATCTAACCCAACAAAAGTTTACTGAAGCAGGAGGAAAGACAGAGTTTGTTTATCCTCGCGGGACTTCTAGCTGGGCTTTTGATGGTAGTGGAAAAGTTAAACGAAGCAAGAAGAATTATTCCTTAGCCACATTTCCTAGTGGCAAACAATATAACTGTGACCTATCAGCTAGTTATAACATTGGTGCTAGATACTGGGCTAAAAAACTTAAACTGACTCGCAGAAATGACGGTCAGTTGGATGATGGCAAAAGTTCCCCATCCAAACGGAGAACTCCCGTTACCTTATCTGTCCTTTGGAAGGATAAGGAAGCCGAGGGGCTGTCATCTGAGGTTTCCTCAGATGTTTATACGCCCCGTCCGACTACAGCGACGCAAGGAGCTTAGTCGTGGGTGAGTTCACATGGAGTGAGTCAACCGGAGAACAAACGGCTTGGACTTTTGTTAAGTTCAAATATAATGCGAAGCAGGAAAAGCAAGAAATTGATAGAATTCATTAATTGATGCTACACATCGGCGACACGGCATTATCCTCGCCCTCTCTCCCTCTCCCCTTGATTAATGTGTAACAAACATTGATCAACTTGATATTAGTTGAAGAGAGTCGAAACCGTTTAATTTTGATAAAATCGTTCTTGACTTTTCTCGCTAATTTTCCAATCACTATTTTCCCCCCCAATAATGACCTGTTTCACCTGAAGAAAATCTTGACTCAGTTGTCGCAACGAATTAATTAAAATATCTAACGCAACTGGATCACTCGTTCCCAGATCAAGCCAGCAACGTCCCCAAGTTTCTTTATATTCAAACTCTCCCATATTATGCATTACTGATAATAAAGAATTACTGGCTTGTTCATGATCATATTCCATATAACTGAGGTCAATTCCAGTTTCCATAACTTGGAAGTTTTCAGCATTAAATCCCCCTAACTTTCCTAAATAAAACCATGAATTAAATAATTCTTCCACATATTGACGTTCGGTAATGGAGGGAATTGTTTCAAATTCAAGCCAGATCCAAATATCAAAGGGATTAAACTCACGAAATGTAACTTCCATAATGACAAGAAACTAAAATTTGCAGTTTTGATTGTAACAAGAACCGTTTTATCTTCCAAAGTTGAGATTTAAGTCTGGAATGAGTTTTCTTGATGGGGGATAGAATTTAAAGGCTACCGCCAGCTAAATGACTTAGTTGGCGAGTATTCGTTAAAGATAAAGTTTGCTCTTCTTGATTTAATTCCAACCAACCTTTACTTTGAAATTTATGCAAAAACTTTTTTGTTTCTTCTAAATTCAAATCAGAAATATCTGCAAGATCAGGTTCAGGAATTAGTAAGATTTCCATGCCATCTTCAGTCGGTTTTCCATAGGTTTCCGCTAAAGTGAGCAAAGTGTGCGCTAATTTCGCTACGGGTGGATGATGACGTAACTGTAAACGGATATCCATTTGTCGCAGTCGGCGCACTGTAATTTGTAACAGTTTATGATGGAGTTGAGCATCTTGGAAGAGGGTTTGAATAAAACGTTGTGCAGAAATACTAATCACTTTCGTTTCACTCAGAGCAACTACCTCCGTAGCGCGAGGGGGTTCATCTAAAATTGCACTTTCGCCAAAAAAGTCCCCTCGTCCTTGAATCCATAGAGTAATTTGAGTTTCATTATACCAACGTCTTGCTTTGACCCAACCAGAAACAATAAAATATACAGCATTTCCCCAGGATTGATCGCAGAGAATCTTTTCTCCAGGTGCAAAGTCTTGTTCAATGGCAACAGAAAGTAACCAATCTAAAGTTTCTGTTTCTGCTGCATTAAACAAAGGGAAAATCTCACTAACAATTGTACTCTCCATTAAAAATTGCTTGCTTGATGAATTAATCACAAATGAACTCAAAGGCTGGATAAAATTAAGATGTTTTCTTGATCAATTATCGATTCTTGATCAAGGCTTGCAATTGTTGACGAATCTCTTCAACTCGCTTACGATTAACGCCTAAATCTGATTTCCCTAACCGAGACGCAGAACGAACATTGATGACTTGGTTCACATCATCCTTATGAAATTCTACATCATCAACAAATCCCATCAATTTGCTTTTAAATTCAGCATAAAGATAATTTTCGGTTTCTTCAATGATGGTGGTTCGTTCCATGTTGTTCACCACTCTTTTAATATCGGTAATTTCAGCATAAGGGAGTGGCTTGATCGCGTGTTCAGGGTCAGTACTTTGGCTAGAAACACAATTGGGTGTATTCGGACAAGGTGCTAATTTTCCAGCTTTGATACCTAAGTTAGTGGGTCGTTTTCCGGCAAACATAAATCCTTTTTAAGTTTTCTATTCTATCAAAAATTAAGGTTTAAAGATGGGTGCAATTTCTGTGTGAGGAGGAAGTGGAAAGTCCATGACTGGCTGCGCGATCGCGCTGAGTTGTCTAAAATTCTCAACCACCTGATCTCGGTAGGAATCAGGTAGGTTTAAACCGAGTAACTCAGCAGTTTGTCCCACATAAGCGTCATCATCAAACGCAGGCGGGGAAGAATCGGGTACACTCGAATCGCTCATGATTAAAATCCCATTCAATACTAGGGATATTGTGACATACTTCCCCCGTAACTCTTCCCCTCTGAGATCAAATCAATGCTTCTGACCAGTTACCCTTATTCCTGAGGGAAAATATCAAAACTGTACCAGTTTTGTACAAGGGATTTACATTCAGATCTGAAAAGTAAAGCCAGCGAGGAGACTCGAACTCCTGACCTACTGATTACAAGTCAGTTGCTCTACCAACTGAGCTACGCTGGCGTTTTTGCGTTCCGGAAAATAATTGTAGCAAGTTTTTCTAATTTCAGCAAGGCTGTTATCGTAATTTACAGTGAAATTTAAATCGAGGGGGAGCCATGTTAAGGATATTGAGCGGATTTGGACTGGTTACAGGGGCTACTTATCCGTTACGCGCGATCGCGCTGCTCTTACGAAAACCCAGTTTATGGCAATATTTAATCATCCCCATCTTTGTCAATCTTATTCTCGGCACACTCCTCTACGGAAGTTTCTTATACTGGGGATGGCAAGGAGTAGAAGTCCTGACCACACAACTGTCTCAAAGTTTAGACCAACTGATTGCAGACTTGCCCAACTGGCTCAGTTTCATTGAATATATCATTCTCTTTTTCAGTTGGTTACTGCGCACTCTTCTCACCATTCTTTTATTTATTATCATTGGCTTTGTTCTCCTGCAATTTGGGAGTGTCATCGGTTCTCCTTGGTATGGAAAATTATCAGAACAAGTCGAGAAACAGCGTCTGGGTCAAGTTACCATGATTGATGTTGGTATCTTTAAAGATATTGCGCGAGCCTTACTCTTTGAAATTAAAAAGCTACTACTCGCGCTGAGTGTGGGAATCCTCTTATTTTTAGTGGGATTTATTCCGGGAGTCGGTGGAATCTTGACCACCGTTGGTGGTATCACCCTAACCGCTACCTTAGTCTGTCTAGACTGTTTTGATAGCACTCTAGAACGACGACGTTTGTTGTTTCGGGAGAAATTAAAAACGGTTTATCGGAATTTACCAGCAAGTGGCAGTTTCAGTTTACTATCCTTAGTTTTAATTAGTATCCCGCTTTTAAACTTAATAACGATTCCACTCTGTGTTATGGCAGGAACCTTATTTTTGTGTGACCGAGTTTTTGCTCAATCAAGTTAAGAATACTGCTCTGCTAATTCTTGTAAACTATTAACATTAATCCCTTGAGCAATCACTTCCACTTGCCATTGTTCATGGTTATCCGGTTGACGATAAATTTCTGCTAAAATAATTCCCGTTTCAATATTACAACAATCATCACTAGACAAGTGATAACGGGCAATTTCAACCTCATGCTCTAAATCCACCAAGCGCACATAAGCATTTTCCACTTGTCCTAAATGTTGACGACGGGCTGAGGATTCATAAATATTTGCAACGATCAATAACTTCTTTATCCGTTTCGGAACTTGAGGGAGGGTAATTAAGATCTGTTCTTTATCTGTAATCTCATCATCATCCTCTTCTTCATGTTTTTCTGTAGCATTTGGGGTTGTATGTTCACCCGTTAAATTATCTCCTAAATGACTAATTGCCCCAGAAGGATGAGTTAAGTTGCCATAGTAAACAACATCGGTACTTTTTTGTAATTTCCCGTCTTCATTCAAACATAAAACAGAAATATCGAGATCAAAATCTGGTTTAAATAATTTTTTCAATCCCTTTCTTGGGGCTAACTCCCAACCTAAACCACACAAGAGTGCATTTAAGCCAGGAGCTTGTTTTTTCAATGAAAAGCGTTGCCCCGTTGTCAGTTGAATTCCCATACTTTTAATTTCATCTCCTCAATTCTGCTATTTAAAGTGTAATCACTTCTGTTATCTTGCCTTAACCTCCCCAGGTAGTTTTTTTCGATTGTCCGTTGTTATATCAAATTGAAATCGCCAACAAACAACCAAGAACAATTTACTTACTTTTCTGAACAAATGGCAGGTCATCAGTTGCCGTTGCTTCCACAGCTTCTGCTGCTTCTTTTGCTTTAAATAAACGCCATTGGGTTACTGTCGGACCAAATAATTCAAACACAACGGTTGTACTGACAATAATGGAAACCAGAAATTGACCTAACCCCGGAAAATGAGGTAAGGTTAACACTGCTAACCCGAGAGCTACACCGGCTTGTGGAAATAAACTCCAACCAATATTTTCTTGGACAACGGGTTCGGCATTGACCAAACGGGCAGCAATCGTACCGCCAATAACAAAGCCGAGACAACGTGCCAAGACATACAAAATACCAATTAAACCCAAACTTGCCAGAGCAGTGACATCGAGTTCACAACCAGCCAGCAGGAAGAAAATGACTAAAAAGGGTTCACTGACTTCTTCAATGGTGCTAAAGATATTTTGCTTCGGTTGAGTGCGATTCTTAGCAACGGTTGCTCCTAAAACGATACAAGCAAGGAGATAAGACACTTGTAACTGATAAGCCAGACCAGCACACAGTAAGAGAAAGCCTGTAATTTCTAATAAACTGGGTTTTCCTTTTTTCAAACGTCCTGCTAAACGCGCCATCGGCCAACCAATGGCTAATCCTAAGAGAAATGCTCCGCCAATATCCCAAACTCCTGAGATTACTTCCGTAGAAGGATCACCAGCACCTGCAATGACTTCTGCAACCACTAATAAAATACTAAACAGGGTAATGCCTAAAATGTTATCTACAGCAAGGACGCGAATAATCGTATCTGTTAGTGGTCCTTTAGAGTTGGTTTCACTAATCACATCTAAGGTTGCTGCTGGAGCAGAAGCAGGGGCTAATCCTGCCAGTAATAGGGCTAAAACTAAATCATCTTGAATCAGGTAAGCAACTGTAAATACTAAGGTGGAAGCAACAATGGTTTTCCCTAAGGAAATTGTAAAAATCCTCGGACCGCTTTTGAGTAAATCAAAGTTAATAAAGGTTTCCCCCAACCGAAACGCAATCATAGAGAGCGCAATGTAGGACATGATGGGGAAAAGTTCTACAATTTCATTGGGAACAAGATCCAGTACAGAAGGACCAATGATAATGCCTGATATGACCAGTAAGGTGACGCGAGGAAGACGAAGGTAGCGAGCAATGGCATAAGCTCGTCCTCCAAACATCAAAAATAAACCGACAACTAAAATATTTGGCAGTTCTGCAACTTCTATGGCTTCTGCTTCCATAACTCAATGATTTTCCTATAAAGTTTATCTTGCCTTGGTTATAACATTTCTCAATTATTGTCCAAACTCAGTAAGGATAGTTTGGGAAGTGTCTGTGATTGGTTATGGGTTATTGGTTTTTTGTTCTTTGGTAACTGGTCACTATTTACTCTGTTTGCCTGTAAAGTTAATTGATATAATCTGGAGAGGTTTTTCTGTCTAGATTTTAAGGAACAGTATGGCATCAATCCGAGAGTTGCATCAACAATTGGTGAATAAGGAACGCTCTGCACTAGAGGTGACACGGGAAACGCTGGCTCGGATCGAAACAGTGGATGAAAAGGTGCATAGTTTTCTTCATATTATGGCGCAAGATGCAGAAGCTGCTGCCCAAAAAGTGGATGAAAAGATTGCTGCGGGAGAAGCGATTGGTTTATTAGAAGGGATTCCCATTGGTGTAAAAGATAATCTCTGTATGGCGGGAGTGCCGACCACTTGTGGCTCTCGTATTTTAGAAAATTTTGTTCCCCCTTATGAATCAACGGTCACTGGTAAGTTAAAGCAAGCTGGGTCAGTTCTAGTCGGGAAAACCAATCTCGATGAGTTTGCGATGGGCAGTTCTACGGAAAACTCGGCTTATACTCTAACGAATAATCCGTGGGATTTATCGCGGGTACCTGGGGGATCCTCTGGGGGATCAGCAGCAGCAGTTGCAGCCGATGAATGTGTTGTCGCATTGGGATCAGATACCGGTGGCTCGATTCGTCAACCGGCTTCCTTTTGTGGCGTGGTGGGCTTAAAACCTACTTATGGTTTAGTCTCTCGGTTTGGTTTAGTTGCCTTTGCCTCTTCTTTGGATCAAATTGGTCCTTTTGGGCGCACGGTAGAAGATGCAGCAATTTTACTTGGCGCGATCGCGGGACATGATCCCGCCGACAGCACTAGCCTTAATGTTGAAATTCCTGATTACACTCAATATCTCACACCGGAATTACCCAAAAGTCCGAAATTGAAAATTGGGGTGATTACAGAAACCTTTGGGGAAGGACTTTCGGAAGAAGTAAAAACGACAGTACAAGCTGCGATTAACCAATTGGAAACGATGGGCGCAGAAGTGGTAGAAGTGTCTTGTCCCCGTTTCCGGTATGGCTTACCGGCTTATTACATTATTGCCCCTTCGGAAGCGTCTTCTAATTTAGCCCGTTATGATGCGGTGCGCTATGGAAAACGCAGTGAAGATGCAGAAAACTTGCTCTCGATGTACACTAAAACTCGCGCTGAAGGGTTTGGTGCAGAGGTAAAACGTCGCATCATGGTGGGAACTTATACCCTGTCGGCAGGTTATTATGATGCCTATTACTTAAAGGCGCAAAAAGTGCGGACGCTAATTAAGCAAGATTTTGAAAAGGCGTTTGCAAGTGTTGATTTATTGGTTTGTCCTACGGTTCCCACCACTGCATTTAAAGCAGGGGAAAAAACTGATGATCCATTGAGTATGTATCTATCAGATTTAACGACTGTTCCGGTTAATTTAGCCGGTTTACCTGCGTTAAGTATTCCTTGTGGATTTGATTCTCAAGGCTTACCCATCGGGATGCAATTGATTGCTAATGTATTACGAGAAGATCAATTGCTGCAAACGGCTTATGTTTATGAACAAGCGACAGATTGGCACCAGCAGCATCCGCAACTGTCTTAAGTCTTTATGGTTCCTTGGTTCAAATATCTGATTTATTTTTTTGAAATCAGCGCGATCGCGTATATTTTGGCTGGATTGGGTTTACTGTTGGCACAACGACGTATTGTTTTTGTTCCCTGTAAACCCATTGTCGCAACTCCCACTGATTATGGTTTAGCTTACGAGTCACTGACCATTCCGGTTAATGCAGACGAATTTATTCATGGTTGGTGGGTTCCTTCGCCATCTGTAGATGCTCCGGTTTTACTCTATTTTCATGGCAATGGCGGAAATATAAGCGCGAATCTTCCTCGTGTGCAACGTTACCGCGCTGTGGGGTTTTCCGTCTTTTTAATTGACTATCGCGGGTATGGCTTAAGTCAAGGGCGATTTCCGAGTGAGAAACGGGTGTATGAAGATGCAGAAACCGCTTGGCGATATCTGGTGGAACAGTGGGAGATTGATCCCCAACAGTTATATGTATTTGGTCATTCTCTTGGGGGCGCGATCGCGCTGGAGTTAGCAACCCGTCAACCGCAAATTCCTGGCTTAGTTATTGAAGGTACCTTTACCTCAATGCGCGATATGGCAGTTGAAGAAAAAGGCTATGGTTGGCTTCCTGTCAACTGGCTTCTGACACAACGTTTTAATTCGGTCAAAAAAGTTGCTTCACTCCAAACGCCCATCTTTTTCATTCATGGTACAGATGATCGAGTTGTTCCCGCTTACATGAGTGAAGATCTGTATCGAGCAGCTTCTGGTCGCAAGGAACTCTGGTTAGTGGAAACCGCTCGTCATAATGATGTTGCTACCATTGCGGGAACAGCTTATGAAAAGCGAATTTGGCAGTTTCTGATTGAAGATAAACAGTTTTGACTCAGCCTTATTGAGCGTCAGTTATTTATAGCGTTGAGGTGTTTTATATGTGGCAGTTAGAGTGCGCGATCGAAGTCTGCTTCGGCGACGCTTTGCGTCAATCGCCCTTCAACTGAATGTAGATTCTGATAAAGTTCAATTTGAAAGTCTCTTGGCAAATGTTTAGGATTAAGATAATTTATTTTGAGAAAGATTTACTAGCAAATTTTTCAAGAATGCGTTGGCTGGGGTGAGCAGAAAGGCTAACTAATTTATTAACAAGTGCTACTGGGAACAAAGCTGAATCATACATATCACAACGTAAGGCTTCCACATTATTAAGGATTACTTGTAAGTTTGGTAAATCAGCTTCAGTGGGATTTTTTTTAAGTTCGCGGGCTGGAACTGAAACAACATACATTTGCTCTCCTTTAGTTTTAAAGATAACTTTGTGCCCATAATTGCTAGTAGAAGCATAGGGTCGGTTAGGATCTTCACGACCAGGTAGGATGTAACGATAGATATAGTTATCAGTTAAAATAAGTGCTTTTCCTGGCTCAAGAGTGGTCTGAATAGCTTGAGCATGGTCAACAAATGCACCACTTTTTTCTAAACCAGCCAATAAGATATTATGCTTGTCTAAAAGCCAATTAATCAAGTCTCGCATTGGATCATGTAGCAATGCGCTCTGTCCAAAAAAACCAGTTGATCCATCTTTAATAAACAAAACTTGCTTCAGTTTTTCTGGTTGTACATTGATCAATTGCCTTATAATATGAATGATAATTAAATGCTCAATTACATTGAGTAAATATCCTAGAATTCCTGTTGCACCGGTTTCTTCATCAATTACTTCGTGAAGACGGAAAATGTCTGTTAAATAAATTTTTCCTTGGGTTTCTGGACAAGAAAATGTATAATCTCTGTCCATATCTTTTTCTCGTAAAATAACCTGATTACCTTCTTCTTTCAGTGGATTGGTTGCTAAATTCCACTGCTTTTCTTTGTCGGTTCTATTATTCAATTTATACCGTCTAAAAATAAACCAAGCTAGGGTATCTATTAGGCTTTGGTTTTCATCGAGTTTGTTATTGCAAAAAAATTCATAAATTGCCTTTAAGACACTTTTTTGTAATGTACTAGCATCCTTAAAACAGACATTTTTAGTGGGCAGAGCCAGTTTTAGCCTTTGAATTCTTTTTAGCTTAGACATATCTTCTGGTGCAATAAAAGCACTAGAATCTATATCTGCTAGGTCTTCTAAACTGAAACATAATGCTCCAAACTGCAAAAAATGTATAGTACGAGAAGGAAAATCTTTATTGATTATTGCTTCTGTATATCCACCATCTACTGCAATAATTGCCTCTACAGGATTATTAGGATTTGAGTCAACCTCTACACAAACATTCTCTATTGGAACCTCTTCAGCTTTTGGTGGTTCATGGATTCGTTCTATTAAGGCTTTAACCTCTGAGTCGTTAATCAGATAATGATGTGAGGCTTTACTAGCACCCTCGAAAGGACGACGATTATTTCTACTTTGATATCCCATAACTAAAATCTACTCTGTTGAAAAATTACTCTTCAGGAGGAAATCGATCTATTTGAACTGGAATGACGAATGGATTGCTATAGGCTTTCATACGAACAAAACCTTTATCTGTATCTTGACTAAACCGAATGAGACTTTCTGTAAAGTCACTAAAGTCGTAGTATTTTCTTAGCTCTTTAATCTCATCCTCATTATTTAGGTGAGAAATGAACCAGTTTTGAGTAGCTTTGAGAATGTTACTACTAATTGAACTAACTTCTTGAGTTGCGTAAATTAATCCAATATTCAGCTTAGCTCCTTCCTTTGCTAGTCGGTTATAAATTTGGGATAAATTTGGATCATCTTTTTTTGGAAATAGATTATGTGCTTCTTCAAAATAAAACTGAATAAAGTTATTGGATAAATTTTTAGTAAAACGACTGATAGAGTCATTAAAGATACGTTCACATATACGCTCACTAAACATCCTTTGAATATCAGGATTTCCTAAAGAGAGATCCACTATAACTATCTTTCCTTTTCTTAAATTATCCAATATATCTTCATCAAAAGGTTGCTGAATTGTGCTTGTGTGTTGTTCTCGAACAGAATTTAAGATACGAAATCCTGAGCAATCAGCTCTTCCACCAGAACGGCTTCTTCGAGTTAGAATAACTAGCAGGGCTTTCAAATCTTCATCAGCCCATTCACAGCCTTTTTGCTGTTTATAATTACTA
>JAVLCL010000588.1:359-1750 GCA_031580825.1 Halothece sp. Uz-M2-17 | reverse complement strand
AGGATTTTATGTTTCTGATCATCCCTTAAAAGCAACGAGACCAGCCAGTACAATGCTGTCAGCGATCATGTTAGGGGATAAAGAAAATCTTCCCAAGAAAAAGCCCATTAGTGCCATTATTTTACTGACAGAAGTCAAAAAAATTATGACTCGGAATAATGATCCGATGGCGTTTGTACAAATGGAAGATATTTCCGGACAAATGGAAGGGGTTATTTTTCCCAGTTCTTACGAGCGAGTCAGTCCTCATTTAGAAGAAGATGCGCGATTAATTGTGTGGGGAAAAATTGACCAAAAAGATGATCGGTTACAGATGATTATTGATGATGCTGAACCGATTGAACAAGTCAAAATGGTCATGGTTGATTTTAGTTTAGACCAAGCGCGCGATCGCGCACAACAACAAAAATTACAACAAACGCTAAAACAATTTGTTGCGAAAAAGAATGAAGCCAAAGTTCCAGTCATCGGCAGAATTAAAGTGGGAAACCAACAGCAACTGATTCGCTTTGGACAACAGTATTGGGTGAAAGATGCCAATGCTGTCTCTCAGCAATTACAAGCCCAAGGCTTTCAAGCAGAAGCCAACTCTCTAGTCACAACGGTCTGATGTAGTAGAATCGTTAAGCAGTGACCAGTTACCAGTCAACTTATAAGGTTAGGAGAGACAGGAATTTCAATTTCCTCTTAACCTTGATCTTTATAGCGTTTCCTAGTTGGTTGAGGTACCAAGCGAGTCGGTGGATGTTCATGGTTCATGGTTCATTATTAACAACCAACAAATAACAAATAACAAATAACAAATATTATGTATTCCTTACTTGAACAACTGCGACAATCTGTTTCTCAAGCCCTTGTTAACGCCTTTGGTGAAGACTATGCTGAGACTGATCCCTTAGTCGTTCCTGCAGCAAAACCAGAATTTGGAGATTACCAATCAAATGTTGCTCTTTCTCTGGCGAAACAATTAAAACAAAAACCGAGAGACACCGCCCAACAAATTATTGATCAACTGGATATTTCGGAATTATGTGATCCCCCAGAAATCGCCGGACCCGGTTTTATTAACTTAAGACTGAAACCCACTGCCTTACAAAATCTTCTGCAAACCATCGCCCAAGATAGCCAACTGGGGGCGGAAAAAGCAGAAACCCCCCAACGAGTGATTGTTGATTTCTCCAGTCCGAATATCGCCAAAGAAATGCACGTGGGACATTTACGTTCGACCATTATCGGCGATTCTATTGCTCGGATTTTAGAATTTCGCGGTCATGATGTCTTACGCCTCAATCATGTTGGAGACTGGGGAACGCAGTTTGGAATGTTGATTGCGTATTTGCGAGAAGCCTATCCAGAAGCCTTAACCCAAGCCGATGTGTTGGCGATTGGAG
>JAVLCL010000588.1:0-349 GCA_031580825.1 Halothece sp. Uz-M2-17 | reverse complement strand
AAAAACGCTTTGACGAGGATGAACAATTTCAAACTACCGCCCGAGAAGAAGTGGTCAAACTGCAACGAGGAGAAGAAACGAGCGTTCAAGCCTGGAAATTGCTTTGTGAGCAATCCCGTCGAGAATTTCAGGTGATTTATGACTTATTAGATGTGGAATTAACTGAACGCGGTGAATCCTTCTATAATCCTTTTTTACCCAATGTTGTTGAAGAATTAGAAGCAACGGGTTTAGTGGAAAAAGACCAAGGCGCAAAATGTGTCTTTCTAGAAGGCTTTAGTAATAAGTCGGGGGAACGTTTACCCTTGATTGTCCAAAAAAGCGATGGGGGTTATAACTATGCCACAAC
>JAVLCL010000050.1:0-11791 GCA_031580825.1 Halothece sp. Uz-M2-17 | reverse complement strand
AACGAGATTGTAAGTAAAACTATCGTAGTTATCAATAACAAGGATCATGGATGCACTTTGAAGATAAGGCTTGTTCTCAAATTTTAACGTTCCTTTATCAGTGACTAGTGACCAGTTACCAGTTATCAGTTACCAGTTACCAGTTATCAGTTACCAATGACTAATGACCAATGACTAAGTAAGAAAATAGAAATTTGCCGGTCTGATAGAATAGATAAAATGCTGTTGATTCTAGACTAGATCAGGATTACAGCAGATGAGAAAATATTGAAACTTGTAGAAAAAAGGAACGAGGAAAAGCTGTGACAGTTAGAGTGCGCATTGCACCGAGTCCCACTGGTAATTTACATATTGGAACCGCCCGCACGGCGGTCTTTAACTGGTTGTATGCCCGTCATGAAGAGGGCAAATTTATTATTCGGATCGAAGATACCGACCTTGCGCGATCGCGCCCTGAATATACCCAAAATATCAAAGACGGACTTGCTTGGTTAGGGCTGCATTGGGATGAGGGACCTTACTTTCAATCAGAACGGCTACACCTCTACAAACAAGCCGTACAAACGCTTTTAGATCAAGGGTATGCTTACCGTTGCTACACCACAGAAGAAGAACTGAACCAACTCCGAGAATCCCAAAAAGCGCGCAATCAAGCCCCTCGTTACGACAACCGTCACCGCAACCTCACCCCAGAACAAGAAAAAGCCTTTGAAGCGGAGGGAAGAAAACCAGTCATTCGTTTCAAGATTGATGATACTCGGGAAATTATGTGGACAGACCACATTCGCGGATTGTTAACTTGGAGAGGCAGCGATCTCGGCGGTGATATGGTGATTGCGCGGGCGAGTAGTCGTGAAGATTTAGGACAACCCTTGTATAATCTAGCGGTGGTTGTGGATGACATGGATATGCAAATCAGCCATGTTATTCGCGGAGAAGACCATATCGCTAATACGGCAAAACAAATTCTCCTTTACGAAGCCCTTGGCGGAACTGTTCCCCAATTTGCCCATACTCCCTTAATTCTCAACGAAAGCGGACAAAAACTCTCCAAACGAGATAACGTCACTGCCATTTCCGATTTCTATAAAATGGGCTTTGTTCCCGAAGCCATGGCAAACTATATGACGCTGTTGGGGTGGACTCCGCCTGACTCTACAGAAGAATTGTTTACTCTAGAAGAAGCTGCCAAAACCTTTACGCTCGATCGCGTGAGCAAAGCAGCAGCAAAATTTGACTGGTCAAAACTCGACTGGATTAATAGTCAGTATATCCACAAAATGGAACCCGCGCGACTCTTAGAAATGCTCGTTCCGTTTTGGGAAGAAGCAGGTTATCAAGTTGACCTTGAAAACAATCGTCCTTGGTTAGAACAAGTCACCGCCCTCATCGCACCCAGTTTAACCCGTCTCACTGAAGCAGTTGAACAAACCCAAGTGTTCTTCCAAGACAGTCTTGAACTGAATGCAGACGCACAAGCACAACTGCAACAAGATGGCGCGAAAGCAGTTATTACCAGTGTCTGTGAGGGTGTAAAACAACACAATCAACTCACGGAAGAAGACGCAAAACAACTGATTAAACAAGTCACTAAAGAACATGGGGTCAAAAAAGGCTTAGTGATGAAATCTCTCCGCGCTGCGTTAACTGGCGATGTGAAAGGACATGATTTGATGCAGTCGTGGTTATTACTTAATCAAAAAGGACTGGATCAACCTCGTTTAGAAGCAGCATTGACAAACTAAGATTGATCGGTGAGTGTACTCCTTCTCACCACTCTCCCCAACCCCCTTCCTCACTCAAGTGAAGGGGATATTTAACCAACATTTACCCATTTCATGTTATGAATCCACTGATTGCTGGGGTGATTGCAAGTTTTTGTGCAGGAATGGCAACCTTTGTCGGGGCGTTACCTGCTTTACTGCCGATCCAATCGACTCGTCGCGCTCAAGGTGTGATGTTAGGCTTTGGCGGTGGCGTTATGTTAGCAGCGAGTGCCTTTTCTCTCATTGTCCCTGGAACTCAAGCCGCGATCGCGCAGGGGAGTACCCAAATGGAAGCTGCTCTCATTATGGCAATGGGATTAGGCTTGGGAGCAATGTTCTTGAAAGTCACTCATGATTTGTTGCCCCATGAACATTTTTTCAAAGGGTTTGAAGGACGAGATGGTCGCAACCTCAAGCGTATTTGGTTATTTATTTTTGCCATTACCCTACACAACTTTCCAGAAGGCTTAGCCGTTGGGGTCAACTTTGCCAGTGGTGACTATAGCCAAGGGATGCCTCTTGCCATTGGCATTGGTTTACAAAACCTTCCCGAAGGGTTGGTAGTCGCTCTCTCCTTAGTGGGTCAAAATTACACCCGATGGTCTGCTCTCGGAATTTCCTTGATTACAGGGTTAGTTGAACCCATTGGAGGGTTGATGGGAGTGGGCGTATTTTCCCTTGCTCAATCCTTATTACCGTGGGGCATGGCATTTGCTGCAGGAGCCATGCTATTTGTGATTAGCGATGATATTATCCCTGAGTCTCATGAAAAAGGTCGAGAAAATGAAGGCACAGTGGGGATTATGATTGGTTTTATTGTGATGATGGTTCTCGATATTGGCTTGGGTTAAGCTAGTTCGACCAACGAGAACAATAGACAGTAACTGCGCGATCAATCCCTTTAAATTTTGTTTTCCCAATGGGATAAAACGGTTGTTTATCCTCCAGACGATGATAAGTGTCTTCACTAATCACGCATGCTCCAGGACGACACACCGCTTCTAAGCGCGAGGCTAAATTCACCGTTCCCCCTAATACGGTATAATCAACCCGTTGCGAACTCCCGACATCACCGACCACGGCTTTCCCACTATTAATGGCAATTCGTAGTTGTAACGGATGCGATAAAACCTGTTCTTCATTCAGTTGTTCCAGTCGTTCTAGCATCGCTTTTGCCACTTTTACCGCGCGATCGGCGTGATCTGATTGCGGTTCTGGCGCGCCAAAAAACGCCATAATACAATCACCAATAAATTTATCTAACGTCCCGCCCATGGCAAATAAGGGTTTCAGCATTTCTTCAAAAAAACGATTCAGTAAGTCAGCTAATTCTTCTGGACGTAACTGTTCCGAAAGCGCAGTAAAACCGACAATATCGGCAAATAAAACGCTAACGTCTGCTTCTATCGGTGTTAAAAGAGAATCTTCGATCGCGCCAAAGGTAATTAACTGCTGTACCACTGCCGGAGAATGATACCGTTCTAAACGTTGGCGAATCCGTTCTTGTTCCTGTAATCGTCGTGTTAGTAACCACCGTTGCACACTCGCAGCCACTAGATTGGCAATAGTCGAAAAGAAGCTCAAATCTTGATCTTGATTGGGATCTAAGCGATCAAAGCCCATACTTGCATCAGCATATAAGACTCCCACTACATCCTTGTCATTCCAGAGGGGAACCGCTAAAGCGCCACCAATGCCTTTGACAAAAATACTTTTTTCCTCGGAGAACCGTTGATCCACTTGTGCATTTTGGGTTTTAATGGCAACTTTCTCTTTCAGGACTTTGTTACAAATCGAACGACTAATCCAATCTCCCTTATACAGATCGCTTTGTTCTTGATAATGGTGATGATTATTCTGTTTTTTCTGCGTTTTACGAGCAGCAGCTTTATATAGCTCTAGTTTACCGGAACCATCCACATCAATTAATAAGGCTAAACGCTCAATGTTGCGCAATTCTTGGAAAATCACACTTTCCACCTGATAAAAAATTGCCTCAATGGATTCTGCACTATTTAATCCTTTGGCAATTTCAACAATATATTGCAAACGAGCATGAGCAATATGATCGGTACTGAGAGGATCTTTTCTCTGATCTCCCTCAATCCAACGTTGTCTTAATTCTTCAGCATTACGGAGAATGGTTTTGACTTCAGGATGTTCTTCGCGAGAGGGAGGGTTAGCCTCAGAAGAGAATGACGATTCTTCACTCGTTAATTTCACCTTAATCGTTACATTACCAATCTGGATGGTATCGCCATGTTGGATTAAAGCAGGTTTTTCAATGCGAACTTGGTTTAAAACTGTGCCGTTGGTACTCCCCAAGTCTTCTACTCGCCATTTTCCCTGAGCAATGCGACGAAACTGACAATGACGACGGGAAATTTCTGAATAAGGAAGATAAACATCACATTCCGGTAAGCGACCGAGAATCAGTTGATCCTGAGCTACATTGCGAGTCTGCTCCGGACTCCCATCAATATAAATGTTTAGGGTAAGCTCAGTGGTCAGTTTCATAAGTTATGGGGCAAATCCTCAGTTAAGGTCGGAGTAAATACAGTATTAGAGGGAATCGTGACTTTACTGAAGTGAAATAAGATAGGAGTTAAAACCGCATGGGAACGAGCCTTAATCGGAATTGCGGAACAAACTGGATTGCTATTGAATGGTTCGAGAAAGGGAATGAGGGCTTCAGTAACCGAACGAGTTCTTGGCAAAGGGATGTCAAAATTGTCAATGACAAATCTTTTACTATTATAAGTCACATATTTTTTGTGAGTCTTGAGAGCATTTTCTAAGAATAAGATTTCTGGCGAAGGTTGTCCTACTTCTAATGTTAAGGGCTTTTTGTCACAATAACGTAAATTAAATGTCTTTCCTGAGGAGAAATTGAGACCGGGGTGGCGCAGTTGAGAAGACATTTCTTTTGTGACAGGAAGAGAAGGAACTTCCACTGTAACTGGTGAGTTGGGTTGTCTAGGCATCACGGGGGGAATTTGCAGCAGCCTAGATAAAGGAAAATCTACTTTTTTTAGGCGAGGAGTAAATTGCCATTGCTTTCCTTCTGGTGTAGAAACGATTTCAGGCTTAATATTTTGGGAAAGGAGCTTGGCTTCTGGAGACAGTTCAAGCACAATGCGAGTGATATCCGGTTGAAATTGAGCAATCCGTATTGCGGTTACTAATCCCCCATAATTTTTACCCACTGACTTTTTCTGCCATGTTGTCTTAGGCAGATCAATCACAATCCGCGTCGGGTTTTGGAGCAGAAAGGGCTCTGGCTCACTCTCTGCTGTAAACCGTAATTGGTAAGTGTTGGGATTAAAACTCCATTGGGAAAGCGTTTGTGCTTTAAGCTCACGACTCCAAAAGAGCCAGTTTCCTCCAAGGGAGATGAACAGACAGAGGAGGAAAAAAACAGAGTAATATCGACATTGATTGGCGAGAGCAACTACACCCATCACATTCCAGTGGTTAGTGAAAAAGATCACTTTCTATTGTGCCACTTTTTCTAAACATTAAACGTCCACAGCACAGGATTATCATCTAAGTAATCAGTCACTCCTCTCCCAATCCGATCAATTTCGGCTAACTCAGTTTCTGATAATTTGACAGTGGGGGCTTGAGCATTCATTAATACTTGTTGAGCATTTCTTGCCCCCGCGATCGCGCAAGTATGGGGTTGAGCAATTAACCAAGCAAGAGCAAGTTGAGCCAAGGTACAGCCTTTTTGCTCCGCGATCGGGCGTAGTTGTTCCACCGCTTGTAACACCCGTTTATAGTTATCCCCTTGAAACAGCTTATTTTTTGCCCGATGATCGCCTGCTTCAAATTGATGATCGGGTCCAAATTTCCCAGTTAATAAGCCTTGCGCCAAAGAAGAATAAGCCAAAACAGTTATATTTTGTTCCACACAATACGGAATCAATTCTTTTTCTGCTTGTCGCCAAAACAGAGAATAGGGGGGTTGCACACTATCAATTTGTCCATATTGCTGAGCTTCAGCGAGTTGCGCCTGCGAAAAATTAGACACGCCGATCGCGCGGATTTTCCCCTGACGTTTTAACTCATTCAAGGCTTGCATCGTCTCTTCAATCGGGACAATTTCACTATTAAACGAGCCGGTGGGCCAATGAATCTGATATAAATCCAGATAATCCGTCTTTAAGTTCTGGAGAGACCCCTCACAAGCAGTGATCACTTGATCATAGTGTAAGTGAGTGGGAAACACCTTACTCGCCAACTGGACTTGATCTCTGACATCAACAATCGCTTGGGCAACAATTTGTTCTGAATGTCCTTCACCATAAATTTCAGCCGTGTCAATGGTGGTGATTCCGGCTTCAACCCCCGCGCGGATCGCTTTAATGGTTTCGGTATCTTCAATTCCCGTCCACATGGCTTTTCCCGCTTGCCACGTTCCCATCAAAATGGGGGTAATTTTCACATTGGATTGTCCCAAGGGTCGCGCTTCCATGATCACTCCTTGATGCTTTAACTTCAACTACTGATCCGTGTTATTTTTCGAGGCAATAAATACTTGATATCCGACATATCCTAACGCACCAATAATTGCCAAAGTTAATACTGAGGTAATAAGTTGGAACACAGTTTTTAGTAAGGAAAGACTAATTCCCACGGCGACCGCTCCCACAATAATCTTGCCAAACAGCGGAAGCTGATCAAACCAGCGTCGGACTTGTAAAGCGACTCCTTGCACCCGACGAGAAAACTGGCTGGACTCAGAATTCACGGGAGAAGTCGAATAAACTGAATCTTGATTATTATTGTTTTTTTCCGATTGGGTACTCGCGTTGACTTCTGCTTCTAATTCTTGCAATCGTTTTTCCCAGTCAGTTGGAGAATTAGGTTGATTCATATTGAATTCCTTTTGCGATAATGGACAGCTAATAAAGGTGAACAGAACTTAGAGAGAGGTGACAAAGTTAAGGGATAATATAAATAGAAGTACCCCAGAGGTTTATCCATGCTTCCGATCAAACGCCAACATCACAACCTCTTTCTCACGACTACTCTTGCCACTATTTTATTCGGTTTAACGGCAACTCGTCTGTATGCGGAAACAATTACCATCAGTCAAGACTTTACTGGACCAATGACCACTCAAGGTCAATCGGGAGGAAGTGTTAATAGTAATGATTGTGGTTTTGTTCCCAGTACGCCCCAAGAAACCATTCAAGTGAGTGAAAAAATTAATTATCTGCGCCTGAGTTTGGAGAGTGGAAGTAATCATCCGACACTTCTGATTGATGGTCCAGATGGACGTTTTTGTCTGTTAGCAGATACCGGAAATCAGCCATCTCTTTCTGGAATTTGGATGCCAGGAGAATATAAAGTTTACGTTGGAGATGAACAAGGACAACAGCATCAATATACCCTTCGTCTTTCTACCCAACGTTAGAGACAAAAGCTAGATCTGAGAAAAGAATCACAATTCTAAAACTGAAATTAAATTCTTTTGAGAGAGATGTTGATCGGATAATGTACGTTAAGGTGGTAAAAGAAGATAAGGGTTACTGCTAAATTTCTTTCCAATTAAGAAAACTTCAATTAAAGGAGTCTAAATTTATGAGTAATATTGAAGAACAAATTGAAAAACAACGTAAAGAAGCTCGTGAAGTTTGTGGTAGCGAAGGATCTGAGTCTCAAGACTGTGCTGTTGCTTGGGACACGGTAGAAGAACTGCAAGCCGAGTATTCTCACCAACGCTCTGATAAACCCAAGAAAACTTCTTTAGAACAATATTGCGACGAAAATCCAGAAGCAGCAGAATGTCGCGTTTATGATGACTAATTCTTAGATTAGTCAACCCATTGTTATTCAGCAGTAGGAGTTTTGGCTTCTACTGCTTTTTTTAGCGATCAAAGTTTTCTCCCAGATAGTATTGACGCACTAAGGGGTCATCATAAAGTTCCTGTGCTTTCCCCGAGGCTAATATTCCCCCATCACGCATAATATAAGCTCGGTCTGTAATTTCTAAGGTCTCGCGGACATTATGATCTGTAATCAGAATTCCCATATTCTGGGCGCGTAGCTGATTAATTAGCGTTTGTAATTCCGACACCGCGATCGGATCGACTCCCGCAAAAGGTTCATCTAATAAAAGAAATTGCGGTCCAGTTTCTCCCACCGCTAAAGCACGGGCTAACTCCGTACGTCGCCGTTCCCCTCCTGAAACGCGACTCCCTTCCGTATTGGCAATATTTTCTAAGCGAAATTCTTTTAATAAGGTTCGCAGTCGGTGTTGTCGAATGTGTCCTGAAAAGCGGTTTTCTTCTAAGGCTAAGCGTAAATTATCGGCAACCGTGAGATAGCGAAAGATACTGGGCTGTTGTGGGAGATAGCCAATTCCTAAGCGCGATCGTTGATCAAGAGGCAAATCAGTAATATTTTGTTCTCCTAGCCAGACACTTCCTTGATCGGGTTTGATCAAACCCGTGGCAATATAAAAAGTGGTCGTTTTTCCCGCACCATTGGGACCCAATAACCCGACAATTTCTCCTGGGGAAACCATGACACTCACACGACTGACAATGGTTAATTTGCCATAAGACTTATAAATATTTTTCAGGACTAAACTCACGTTGCACCTATTGGGGAGACGATGTTGGATTGTTCTGGGGTTGAGGAACGACATAAGTGGAAGTCACTTGTTGTTCTGCTTTTGGTGTAGCGACAAATCGTCCTTCTTCTAATAAATAAGTGACTTTTTCCGCACGAATGCTATTTTCTCCTTGTAAAACATAGACATCTCCGGTTAAAACCAGACGACGTTCATTGCGAAAATATTGGGCTTGGGCTGCAGTTGCTTGTAACTCCTGCACCGGATAATTAATCTGAACATTGCCTCGTGCTGTAATTACCCCCGTTTCTGAATTCGCTTCTTGCACATCAGCCCGAACGGTCATTGTATTTTGCGCACCACTACTGGTTGATTGAGCCATTGCTCTCGGATAGGGTAACATCATTAAACCGAGAAGAGTTGTCGCAAGTAAGCCCTGTTTTAAGGGCAATAAATGTTTTTTCTCAAGCATAGTTGTGTGCTAGCATTATTAATCTTTTCCCTAGATTAACCCAAAGCCGAGTTAGCCTGAGATCCAATGACGGGTAACTGAACAACAAGCAAATAGTAATGATAACATAAGTAGGAGATATAAAAACAATTAACATTAAGGTAATTACTCTCCTCCCCTACTATGTTTTTACAAAAACTCTTTGGCGACCCCAACGAGCGGAAGCTCAAAAAATTACAACCCATCGTTACAGAAGTTAATCTCTATGAAGAAGATATACAAGCCCTCTCTGATGAAGAATTGAGAGAAAAAACCCAAGAATTTAAAGATAAACTGGCGCAAGCCAAAAACGAGAATGAAGAAAATGAGATTATAGAAGAAATTTTACCAGAAGCGTTTGCTGTGGTTCGGGAAGCAGCCCGCCGTGTCTTAGGTTTACGTCACTACGATGTGCAAATTTTAGGTGGGATTGTTCTACACAGTGGTGAAATCGCAGAGATGAAAACAGGGGAAGGAAAAACCCTGGTTGCGACTCTTCCTTGCTATCTCAATGCTTTAACAGGGAAAGGCGTTCATGTGGTGACAGTGAACGATTATCTGGCGCGTCGCGACTCGGAATGGATGGGACAAGTTCATCGCTTTCTGGGGTTAAGTGTTGGTTTAATTCAACAGGGAATGTCTCCTAGAGAACGTCAAGATAACTATGCCTGTGATATTACTTATACCACGAACAGTGAACTCGGGTTTGACTATTTGCGGGATAATATGGCGACTTCTTTAGAGGAAGTGGTGCAACGTCCCTTTAATTATTGCATCATTGACGAGGTGGACTCGGTTTTAATTGATGAAGCCAGAACGCCGTTGATTATTTCCGGTCAAGTGGAACGTCCGACAGAGAAATATATCCGGGCTTCTCAAGTAGCAAAACAACTGAAGCGCGATGCCTACGGCACGGTCTCCGACCTACGTGAAGGGGAGTTAAAAACCGAAGAAGCAGTGGCACTAGAAGAAGCAGAAGCAGGACAAGAAGCCCATTATGAGGTAGATGAAAAGGCAAAAAGTGTCATTTTAACCGATGAAGGATTCGCCAAAGCAGAAGAACTTTTAGGGGTCAATGATCTCTACGATCCTGAAGATCCTTGGGCGCACTATATCTTTAATGCGATTAAGGCAAAAGAATTATTTATTAAAGATGTTAATTATATTGTCCGTAATGGGGAAGTGGTGATTGTTGATGAATTCACCGGACGGGTAATGCCGGGTCGGCGTTGGAGTGACGGCTTACACCAAGCCATTGAAGCCAAAGAAGAGGTTGAAATTCAAAAAGAAACTCAAACTTTAGCGAGTATCACGTATCAAAACTTCTTCTTACTCTATCCCAAACTTTCGGGGATGACGGGAACAGCAAAAACCGAAGAAGCGGAATTTGAAAAAATCTATAATCTCCAAGTTACGATTATTCCCACTAACTTACCCTTAGCGCGTAAAGATTTAGCGGATTCCGTTTATAAAAATGAACGGGGAAAATGGAAATCGGTGGCGGATGAATGTCAAGAAAAGCACGAACAAGGGCGACCGGTTTTGGTGGGAACAACCAGTGTCGAAAAATCGGAACTCCTCTCCAAGTTATTAGACGAACGAGGATTACCCTATAATGTCCTCAATGCCCGTCCTGAGAACGTCGAACGGGAATCGGAAATTATTGCACAAGCGGGACGCAAAGGGGCGATTACCATTGCCACCAACATGGCGGGGCGTGGTACTGACATTATTTTAGGGGGAAACCCTGACTATATGGCACGCTTGAAACTTCGGGAGTATTTCATGCCGAAAGTGGTCATTCCCGAAGAAGATGATGACTTAGCAGTCACTGTTCCCAATGGTAAAAAACGCAGTGGCGGACAAGGCTTTGGTGGTGAGAATAAGAAGAAAAAAGTCAAGACTTGGCGGGCTTCTCCACAAATTTTCCCCACGGAACTCTCGAAAGAAACAGAACAGAGATTAAAAGAAGCGGTGGATTATGCCGTGCAAGAGTATGGCTTGCAAAGTTTACCGGAATTAGAAGCAGAAGAAAAAGTCGCGATCGCGGCGGAAAAAGCCCCTACCGATGATCCGGTCATTGAAAATCTGAGAAATGTTTATCGTGACATTTACCAAGAATATGAAGCCTACACCAGTAAGGAACATGACGAAGTAGTCGAACTCGGTGGCTTGCATGTGATTGGAACAGAACGCCACGAATCCCGACGGATTGACAACCAATTGCGGGGACGGGCAGGACGACAAGGCGACCCCGGTTCCACTCGCTTCTTCCTCAGTCTAGAAGATAACTTACTCCGCATTTTTGGTGGCGATCGCGTTTCGGGAATGATGAACGCTTTCCGTGTGGAAGAAGATATGCCCATCGAATCGGGAATGCTGACTCGTTCTCTGGAAAATGCCCAACGGAAGGTAGAAACCTTCTACTACGACACCCGGAAGCAAATCTTTGAATATGATGAGGTGATGAATAATCAACGTCGTGCGATTTACGCGGAACGGCGACGGGTATTAGAAGGAAAAGAGTTGAAAGATCAGGTTTTAGAGTATGCCCGCCGAACCATGGATGATATTGTTAACGCCTATGTTAACCCTGAATTACCTCCTGAAGAATGGGATTTAGAGTCGATGGTGGCGAAAACGAAAGAGTTTGTTTACCTCTTAGATGATCTCGAACCTTCGCAAATGGAAGATATGACCTTTGGCGAAATGCGCGCCTTTCTCCACGAAGAAATTCATAAGGCTTACGACATTAAAGAAGCAGAGGTAGAAAAACTGCAACCCGGTTTAATGCGTCAAGCAGAACGATTCTTCATGCTGCAACAAATTGATACCCTCTGGCGGGAACACTTGCAAGCCATGGATTCTCTGCGGGAATCAGTGGGGTTACGCGGGTATGGACAGCGCGATCCCTTGGTTGAATACAAACAAGAGGGTTATGAAATGTTCCTG
>JAVLCL010000587.1:0-1783 GCA_031580825.1 Halothece sp. Uz-M2-17 | reverse complement strand
TACCATTATCCGGAAAAACTGATTCCGTTAATGTGTATTAACATTCTTCTCGGAAAACCCTTACCTGTTTATGGCGATGGTCAAAATGTCCGCGATTGGTTGTATGTGTTGGATCATTGTCGCGCTCTAGATGCAGTGATTAATAAAGGGACACCTGGAGAAACTTACAACATCGGTGGCAATAATGAAGTCAAAAATATTGACTTGGTGCAAATGCTATGCCAACTGATGAATGAACTTGCCCCGAGTCTTCCTGTCTCTCCTGCACAAGAATTAATTACTTTTGTCAAAGATCGCCCCGGACATGATCGTCGTTATGCCATTGATGCCACGAAAATTAAGCAAGAATTAGGTTGGCAACCCTCGGTAACCGTGGAAGAAGGATTGCGGGAGACGGTGAACTGGTATCTAGAAAACCGACACTGGTGGGAACCTTTGTTATCAGAGGAATATCAAGCCTATTATCAACAGGTCTATCAAGTTTCGCCTTAATTTAGATTGATCAATGGTCTGGCGTAGGGACTCCCGCGATTATCAAATCTATAACTTAGCGTGTAATTGGTTCCGGAGAATGCGGTAAGCAAATTAAATTATCTTCCACGATGAGAATCTTACCTTGTTGGCGTAATTTCCCCATTAAACGGGTTACAGTGACCCGAGTTGAACCAATTGCACTGCTAATTTGAGCGTGAGTTAGAGGGAAAGGTAAACAGTAACCCTCTTCTACCGGTTTGCCATGTTCTTCCACTAGAAGTGTGATAAAACCGAGTAAGCGATCAATGGTTTGCCGTTGTCCGAGGGTACTCAGCCAGATTAATTTGCGTTGATGTTGAGCGCGAAAGGCTTCTAAAATTTCCCAACGAAAATGGGGCCAGTTATCGAGATCTTGCCAATACAGCCAAATGACAGACGTTGATTCTACATGAGCGTAGGCTTGTAAGGTATAGGGGGCTTGCGTAACAATTTCAAAGGGTTGACCGGTGCCAATAAAGCCTAAGAAAGTTTCTGCTTCTTCTGCAAGACTCGGGGGTTTAATGCCTTCATTTTGTGATAGACCTGCTAAACGAATGACCCCTCGTTCAACGAGATATAATAATCCGGGACGGGCGGGAATACGCTCCTCTTTGCCGAAGGTTCGTGCTCGATAATGACTGTGAGCCCAATCGGCAACTCTTTGCCAGATGACAAAAGGACGATTCGTGTCAGAAGCAGGAGAAGGATACATTAGATTTACAGAGAGTTACGTTGACTTCTACGGTAAGATAAAATAGTACGAGTATAAAAATATACAGTGAAAAGGCAAGTTTCGTCAAGAGAAAAAAGATTTTTTATCTCAATAGAGAAGAGACTCCAAGATAGTATTCAAATTGTTTTGGATCAACTAGAACTGGAATTTCTCACAATCACCGACAAGAAACCCCCTCCTTTGCCTTTAACACTACGCTTACAAGGAGACAAACTTAACTATCGTAGCGCGATCGCGCTCTTTTTAGCCGGAAAACAGTCTCATTTTGCTCCTCAAATTGCAGCAGAGATTATACAGGGCTTACATCGGCAAATCTCTCCTCATTTCGCTCAAATTCACTGCTCTCCTCCAGCTTGGATTGACTTCACCCTCACCGCACATACTGTTCAAAACTGGCTAGAGGAAGGATTACAGGTGATTGATTCTCACTCACTAACACCACCAGAGACCATTCATTCTTTTGCGCAATATGTGCGCGATCGATGTTGGCAGCTTTTACAATTGGGAATTGAAGAAAACTTAATCGCTTTTCTTCGC
>JAVLCL010000049.1:0-12039 GCA_031580825.1 Halothece sp. Uz-M2-17 | reverse complement strand
AAAACTATTGGGATGAAGCACTCGCACCAAGCGCGATCTTAAATCAATTAATCCGCCAAAAAAGTCTAACAGTTCCCCGCTTTTGGGAGGAGTCAAGCGAATGGCTAAGGCATTAATGGTAAAATCTCGACGATATAAGTCTTGACGGATGGAACTGGCTTCCACTTCTGGATTAGCAGCCGGATAAGGATAAAATTCAGTTCTGGCGGTGGCAATATCTACCCATAACGAGTCTAATTCGGGATGATTGTGCCACAATAACGCTGCGGTTTGAAACTGCCCATGCACTTCTAAACGGGCGGGAGGATAATCGTTTTGTAGGGCTTTGGCTAATTCTACCCCTGCGCCCACATCTGCTGCACGGTGAAACCCATCTACCACTAAATCAATATCTTGTAGGAATAGAGGAGAGTTTGTTTCTGAAGCATGAGGCGGACTCGCTAAGAGAATATCCCGCACTGCCCCACCCACAATATACAGTTGCCAACCCCGTTTTTCTGCTTCTTCGGCTGCATGAGACAAGAGATTCCATAGGGCTGGTTTTAGGCGATTTTTGAAGTTGGGAAGTAAACAAGCAGAAATCAAAGCGTCTTGATCTTGATCTTTGGGAGTGATTCCGCGCTCTTGATGTAGTTCTCGTAAAACATCGGTGCGGGTGACAATGCCGAGGAGTTGATTATCTTGCAAAACCGGTAATCGTCCTACATCATAGGTGACCATCAGGTCTTCAATGTCGGGTAATAGGGTATCTGGCGCGATCGTTTTTAAGTTGCGGGTCATGTATCCTTTAACGGGCGCATGACCAAAGCCGTGATGTAAGGCGAGATCGAGATCGCGACGGGAGATAATCCCCACTAATTCATCACTTTCGTTAACCACAGATAAACCGGAATGTCCATAACGAAGCAATACACGCTGGGCTTCGCTGATGGTGGTCTGGGGGCGAATCGTACGCACCGGAGAGGACATTAATTCTTGTGCAGTCGGTGGGTGGGGAATTTGCGCTTTGATTTTTGTAATTAACGCTTGTAGGGTCTTTTTCGGATGAACTGTTTTTAAGTTTGCGGAAGCTGCTTGTGGGTGTCCACCACCGCCAAATTCTCCTAAGATTTGACTGAGATTAACCTTGGGTAAGCGCGATCGCGCAATCAAACTCCCTCGCCCTTCATTGCCATGATGATAAGCGTGTAACAGTAACAAAGCATCTGCTTCTATCACCTCAATCAATCGTTCCGCCACACTCGATAAGCCAGGGACAAATTCTTCACTTTCTAAATCAACCCACGCTAGGGTATAGCCTTGAACGGTCTCTGTTTGAACTTTGTCTAATGCCTCAGATAAAAACTGTTGCAACTGCGGAGACAAACTGGGTTCGACATAATCGGCAATGACATTAATATTTGCCCCAGATTCCATTAACCAAGCCAGCGCGATCGCGTCCCGAGGCGTGGTTTGCGGAAACGTCAGCGACCCGGTATCACTATGAATCCCTAACGCCATGACCGTTGCTTCAATGGGCGTAAGAGAAACGTCTGCTTGTCTTAAGGCTTCGACAATTAAGGTTGTGGTTGCGCCAACGGTATCAATTTGAGTTTGAGTAGCGGGGATATCACCTTGGAAAGGGTGATGATCATAGAGAATAATCTTTTTAACTTGCGGGAGATCAAACCAACTTTGGGCTTTCCCCACGCGATCGCGCTGTTGCGTATCGACGACAATTAAAGTTTCAATTTCTTCCGGATGAACACTGCGCCGTTCAATCACCCCAATTTCATCCCGATGTAAAGCTAAAAATGATTGTACCCCCGGATGCGCCCCACCCGTGAGAACTAACTTTGCCCCAGCATAGAGACGAGTTAAACCCACCGCCGATCCCAGAGCGTCAAAATCAGCCGTTTGGTGGCATAAAATGAGGGTCAACATAATTCGCTTAAAATGAAGAGGTCAAAGAAGAACTGAGTAACGCTCATGAAACAACTAACACGGATTACTTTTAATCCCGAAGTTATGGGAGGAAAGCCTTGCATTCGAGGGCTAAGAGTCACCGTCGGAACAATCGTTGGTTTAATGGCAAGTGGACAAAGTATTGCTGATATTTTACAGGCTTATCCTTACTTGGAAGAGGCTGACATTTATGAAGCCCTCACTTATGCAGCTTGGCGTGCTGAGGAAATTGAAGTTCCGCTACAGAAAATATGAAACTTTTAATAGATATGAACCTTACTCCTGATTGGTGTGTTTTTTTTCAAAAACAAAATATTGAGGCAACTCATTGGTTAGAAATCGGGGAAGCTAATGCTAAGGATCAAACTTTAATGAGGTGGGCAAAAGAAAACGAATATATCGTATTTACTCATGACCTTGATTTTGGTGTCATTTTAGCTTCAACTCAGGGTAGTGCTCCCAGCGTAATCCAAATGCGGACTCAACAAGTGTTTCCTCAGGATGCTGGAAAATTTGTACTTGCTGCTTTAATCCAATTTCAAAAAGAGTTAGAGCAAGGAGCTTTCATTTCAATCAATGATACTAAAGTCAGAGTTCGTTTGTTACCCATGAGTAATTAATTGATGCCACTTCCCAACACAAACAAACTGAGTAACGTTCCGCTATTCCATAAACTGTGAACCACCATGGAAGCTAAAATATTGCGCGATCGCGTGTAAACCACTCCTAAGACTAACCCTAACGCCGTTAATGGTAAGACTTCTGATAAACTCAAATGCGCGATGGAAAATAACAAGCTACTCAACACAATTGCCGTCCAAACTGGAACATAACGGGTGAGAGAGGGGAGGAGAAAGCCTCGAAAAATAATCTCTTCAAAGATTGGTGCAGCGATCGCAGCGGTGCTAAAAAAGATTAATAAGGCAACCGGATCTTGGGCTTGTACGGCTAAAAATAATAAGGGATTACTCCCGCCTTGTCCTTGCCAAATTTGTTGGTTCAAAATCGAAACAATGACGACGATTGGAATCGCGACCAAATAACCGCCAATTCCCCAAACAAGCCAATTATTTCCTTTTATTTTAAACCAGCCTTCTGGCAACGGAAAATAATCGCGAATGGAGAAATAAAGAACGCCTAAGCCACCGCCTGTCATTAATAAATACGTAACTAAAACAAATAACGCTTTTCCTTTAATGCCCCAACCAGTTGGACTAATGCCAGCAATTCCGATGACTAACGGCAATAAAATTTGACCAACAAAGAAGAAACCAACAATTAAAACTTGCCATGTAATTTCCCAATTCCAAGGGGTGTCCCATTTCAGATCAGCATTGGTGGCTAAAACAGACTCTTTTCCCTTGATTAACCATTGTGTGAGGAAGAAAAGGAATAAACCAAAACCAATTAACCCACCGATTAACGGCAATCCTGTTACGATTGCTAACTTAAATAATGCCCCTTCTGCTTTTTGAGATCGCGCAGATTGTAAATTAGTTAACGCCGTTTGATTGTCTTCTAACGTATAAAGTCGGCTTAACGCTTCATCTTGAAACCAGCCATCAAGATTCCTTTTAAGTTCAGTTTCTGCACCCTCAGCAATTGTGGGCGGAGTTTGCCAAAATCCAGATAAAATACTTGCACTCCGAGGGATTTCTTGAAAGCGAGAACTTTGAGCATATTCTTGTTGTATGCTTTGCCATGTTTCTAAAGCGGTGGCAACTTGGTCTTGTTTAGCTTGTAAAATCCCAATTTTTAACTCTAATTCCGCAATAAAACCATTAAGTTCTTGAATCGCAGCACTTAACTGTTGTTGCTGTGGAGATAGATCAGGCACTTGCGCTAAATTAGACCCTGAGCGATTACTGAGTAAACTATCTTCAGATAACGCTTTTAATTGGGCTTTGAGATCAGCGCGTCGGGTTTTGGCAAACTCTAACGTTTCCTTATATTTTTTTTCTGCATCAGCATAAGGGGTTTCTCCCAGTAAGGCTTCCGTCGAAAGCTGACTCTTCTCTTGACTGGTGTCTAAAGCAGTAACATTGAGAGATAAATTAACTTGATACAACTCAAGTCGAGCTTGAATTTGAGGTTGGGAGAGACTATTGCCCAAAGATAAGATAATTTTCCCAATCGCAAACAGCGTCAAGACAACTAAAAGAAAACGTTTCAGGGTCATACCAACAATGATTTCAGCAAGGGACTTCCAAACGATTGTAACTGATACTGACCAATGACTAAGTTGTATATTCGGCGTTAATGCGAACGTAATCATAACTGAGGTCGCAACCCCAAGCCTTACCCATACCCTCACCATCTCCGAGATTAACGCTAATTCTCACCGGATTATCGACTGTCTGCATAGGAGTTTTGTTTTGATCTCGCAATCGATCATTACTCTGATTAGTTGCCATCAAGTTTTCAAAAGAACTATCCGCTGCAATTTCTTTTAGATAGGAACTCGCTGCATCACGATCAAAGGCGACAGGTTGACCCTTTTCTAATAATAAAAAGTCTCCCAGTTTGATTTTTAAGTTCTCTTGTTCAAAGACAACCCCTGCACGTCCGGCTGCTGCTGCAATGCGTCCCCAGTTGGGATCGCGCCCGAAAATTGCGGACTTCACTAGAGAAGATCCAGCGATCGTTTTTGCCACTTGCTGAGCCGATGTTTCATCCGGTGCACCCGTGACTTGCACTTCAATTAAACAAGTTGCCCCTTCTCCATCCCGCGCAATCGCTTTGGCGAGATGTTGACACACCGCAGTCAGCATCGCTTCCAGTTGGTCTGCAGCTTCTCCCGGTTCCGTAATAGCAGGAGTGCGAGATTGACCATTGGCAAGAGCAATTAAAGAATCATTGGTGCTGGTATCCCCATCAACAGTAATCTGATTAAAACTCCGTTGCGCTGCTCGTTTTACCATGTCTTGCCAAAGCGATGTGGAAACCGCTGCATCACAGGTAACAAAGGCGAGCATGGTTGCCATATTGGGGTGAATCATCCCTGATCCTTTTGCCATCCCGCCAATGCGAACCGGACGATCTGCAATTGTGGTTTCCAGCGCGATCGTTTTTGTGACTAAATCGGTGGTGAGAATGGCTTTAGAAGCAGCATCACTTCCCGTTTCTGATAAAGCAGTCACTAAAGGAGAAATCCCTTCTCGAAACGCCGACATTTTCATCCGTTGACCAATCACACCTGTGGAAGCTAGTAAGACCTCATCCGGCTCAATTTTCAGGGTTTGTGCCAACAACTGAGCGGTTTCGAGGGCATCTTGCCACCCTTGTTCTCCGGTTGCTGCATTGGCTTGTCCAGAGTTGCAGAGAATTGCCCGAGCGGAGGCTTTTTTTTGCAGTTGTTGACGGCAATAATCGACACAGGCTGCTCGGACTTGGGAGGTGGTAAACACTCCCGCAGCGATCGCGCTACTTTCGGAAACAATTAGGGCGAGATCCGGTTGTCCCGAGGCTTTTAATCCGGCGGTAATCCCTGCTGCTTGGAAGCCTTTCGGCGCAGTAACACCACCGGAGATTATCTTGTAGTGGGTCATTTGTTATTTGCCCTTCGTCATTTGTGTTCAGTGACCAGTGATTAACCGTTCAATTTCTTGCCGAGGAGTTGATTGGTTAATTTGGGATCCGCACGTCCGCTGGTGCGTTTCATGACTTGACCGACAAAGAAACCTTGCAGTTTTTTCTTCCCACCGCGATATTTTTCCACTTCTTCGGGATGGTCGGCTAAGACTTGATCAATAATTCCTTCTAACTCACTGCTATCGGAAATTTGGGTTAAGCCTTTACTTTCCACTAATGCTTTCGGTGAACCGCCTTGAGTCAGTAATTCAGGGAGAATTTCTTTCGCAATTTTCCCACTAATCGTTCCTTGATCAATCAGGTTGACTAATTCGGCTAAAGCGTCGGGTTTCAGGGGTAACTCAGTAATTTTGAGTTTATTTTCGTTGAGATAAGCTGCAATATCTTGTGTCACCCAATTTGCCACTTGTTTCGGATCAGCTTGATGAGAGACTGCGGTTTCAAAATATTCAGCAACTGCGCGATCGTCGGTTAAGACATTCGTATCGTAAGCAGATAAGCCCAACTCTTCCTGATAGCGATGGCGTTTTTGGGCAGGAAGTTCGGGTAATTCTGATTGCCATTGTTCTAATTGTACTTTCGAGACTTCAATCGGAGGCAGATCCGGTTCTGGGAAGTAGCGATAATCGCTTGATCCTTCCTTACTGCGCATACTAATCGTGCGTTGGCTTCCTTCTTCCCAAAGACGAGTTTCTTGGCTGATGCTATCCCCATTTTCGATGGCTTTGACTTGTCGTTGAATTTCGTAATCAATCGCTTTTTCAATAGCACTAAAGGAGTTCATATTTTTAATCTCAACTTTGGTGCCAAATTCTTCGCTACCAACCGGACGCACAGAAACATTGACATCACAACGCAGGGAACCTTCCTGCATATTGCCATCACTCACCCCAAGATAGCGAACAATGCGCCGTAACTCTTGCGCGTATTCTGCTGCTTCCTTCCCCGTCCGAATATCCGGTTCCGAGACAATTTCTAATAGGGGAACCCCTGCCCGATTAAAATCAACCAGAGAATGGGTTGAACCAGAGAGACGCTCACTTCCCACATGAACCAGTTTTCCCGCATCTTCTTCCATGTGTAAGCGGGTAATCCCAATTTTTCTCCGCACGGGGTCACTACCAGGTTTTTCGACAATTTCAATTTCTAACCAGCCATGCTCTGCAATCGGGAGATCATACTGGGAAATTTGATAATTTTTCGGTAAATCAGCATAAAAATAATGCTTGCGGTCAAATTTACTGTAGGGGGCAATTTGGCAATTTAATGCTAAGCCGGTTTTCACAGCCGATTCCAACACTTTCTGATTTAATACAGGCAAGACACCGGGATAGCCCAAACAAATTGGGGAAACATTGGTGTTTGGGGGTGCGCCAAACTCAGTGGAGATGGGGCTAAAAATTTTAGTCGCGGTGTTCAGTTGACAATGGGTTTCCAGCCCAATGACCGCTTCATATTGTGTTTTGGTGGGTGCAGCAGTTGTCATGAAACCTCCGTCGAAAATGTTGTAAGGGAAGGAGTTGAGTGTCCTCTATTGTATCGTTCCCCAGACCAATTGCGGTATTAGAGCAATTTCTCTTCTGTTTGATAGAGGCTTGGAAAGATTGAATTAAGGTTTAATGAATTAATATATCATCAGATTTTAAGATTTATTGGTTTCTGTTAACTTAAAGGGTATGGGGATCAAAAAAATCTTGATCCCAGTTTAAATTTTATATAATCTTAATTTTTAAAAAAGGAGTTTTTTTGCAATGACCACCATCGCCTCTCAACCCGTAGAAAATAAGAAGACAATGTTGTTGTGTCACTTTTTTAATCACCGCGATCAAGTAGTGATTGCTCGCATTACTAATATTCCCAATTGGTACTTAGAAAGAGTGGTGTTCCCAGCGCAGCGTTTCTTATTTGAAGCACCAGAAGAAGCGGTTTTAGAAATTCATTCGCCTGACCAAGGTACAATTCATGAGGATACGATCGCGTGTCGAGATCTGTGCATTAGTGAAAATGCAAGCAACAATTAAGTGAAAAGAACCGATCGTTAATCAATGCTGGAGTTAAGTACAAACTTATTTCTGATCGAGCAATATGCCCCTCATGGTAACTGTTATTTATGGCAACCGAAATTAGTGGGGCTTCATGCTGTTTCTGATGGGTTAATTACCCTTGCGTATTACGCTTTGCCTTTTTCAATTTTGTACTTAGTTAGAAATCGTCAAGATTTACCCTTTAAAAACATCTTTTTTCTCTTTGGTGCTTTTATTATTAGTTGTGGCACAACTCACTTGATGGAAGTGTTTACCCTCTGGTATCCCTTTTATTGATACTTGGGGACACGCTGCCGGAGATGAAGTGTTACAAGCAGTCAGGCAATTTCTCAAAGAAAATATTCGCGCTTGGGATTTAGCGTGTCGCTATGGTGGGGAAGAATTAACGGTAATTGTCCCAGAATCCTCTATAGAAGAGGCTTATGGCTGTGCAGAGAAATTACGTCAAGGAATTAAGCAGTTACGCCTTGAACATAATCAACAATTATTGCCGACGATTACCGTTTCTTTGGGCATTGGAATGTTTCCTCAAGATGGGAGCACGATTGAAACGTTGATTCAAATCGCAGATGGTGCTTTATATAAGGCAAAACAACAAGGGCGCGATCGCGCAAAGTTAGCAGACAAAGCCAATCGCGCTGCTGGTGAATCCGAAAACTCATAGCATTAATGAGATTGGTGGGCAAACAACCCACCTTCTCTCATGAAGCCACTACTTAACAGTAACTTTCGCACCTGCTTCTTCAAGCTGTTTCTTCATATCTTCAGCTTCTTCTTTAGTGGTGCCTTCTTTAAGCGCTTTCGGAGTTTCTTCCACTAAGCCTTTTGCTTCTTTTAAGCCCAAGCCAGTAATACCCCGAACGATTTTGAGAATCGCAATTTTCTTGTCAGAAGGAACTTCTTCGAGAATCACATCAAATTCAGTTTTCTCTTCAGCAGCTTCTTCAGCACCACCAGCAGCCCCTGGCGCTGCTGCCATCATCATCCCGCCTGCTGGTGCAGACGCATCTACTCCAAACTCTTCTTCAATTTGTTTGACGAGTTCTGAGGCTTCTAATAAAGAGAGAGTTTTTAATTGTTCGAGAATTTCATCAGTTTTTGCAGACATTGGTTTCTACTCCTAAATAAAATGAATGATTGATTAATGAATAACAATCTACGCTGCGTCTTGGTTGTCTTTTTCTGAGACTTCTCTGAGTGCTCGTGCCAGAGACGTGGGAACTTCTTTGATGCCAGTCGCAATTTTGGTTGTATTGGCATTGATTCCCCGAGCAATACGTGCCATGAGTTCTTCCTTAGAGGGAAGATCTCCGAGGGCATCCACTTGCTCTTTACTCAAAGGCGCACCTTCCATGACACCACCGCGCAACTCAGTCTTATTGGTGGCTTTAGAAAAGTCCCGATAAGCCTTGATGGCATTGCTAAAGTCATCCTTGACAAATAAAAAAGCCGAGGATTCCTTGAGAAAATCTTGTAAAGGTTGCCAACTTTCATCCCCATCAACGGCTCGGCGCATCAGAGTATTTTTGGTTACCTTACAAGTCGTTCCGGTTTCACGCAGTCGGGTGCGCAAATCGGCGATTTCGGAAACGGATAAACCTTTATAGTCAATCACAATGGTTAATTGCGATTCACTCAAGAGGTCTTTTAACTCCGCTACAACTTGTTTTTTATCTTCTAGTGTTCTGCCCACACGCGCTTGCACCTCCTAGTGTTCATGAGTCTTTCCCCCTTCATCAAAAAAACCTCGGATGATAGTCCGAGGCTTGATGACCCACCCTCCCAACCGCCCAAAAGATTTGGGCAACGGGGGAAAATTTGGGTATCCACCTCGGCAGGACATTTAAGTCTTATTTCTGACTCCTGCTGTCTTTGGCTTCTACTGTTTTCGATATTCAGTTGTTAGCTTATGCTGCTTCGGGTAATTTGTAGTCTCGTAAGCCTGAAATATCCACTTCAATCGCCGGACCCATACTCGCAGAAACATAAATGCTGCGCCAGTATTTCCCTTTTGCCCCTGAGGGACGATTGCGATCAAGCGTTTCTTGTAATGCTTTCAAATTAGCTAATAAGTCTTCTGCGGAGAAGGAAGCCTTACCAAACATCACATGGACAATCCCTGTTCTGTCAGCACGGAATTCTTGCTTCCCAGCTTTAAATTCTTGAATCGCAGATGCCAATTCGTTGGTTACCGTTCCCCCTTTCGGAGAAGGCATCAATCCTTTCGGTCCAAGAACACGCCCGAGCTTAGCCACTTGTGGCATCATATCTGGCGTTGCCATCACGACATCAAAGTCCATGCGACCATTTTGGATTTCTTGAATCAGTTCTTCGGAACCAACAACTTCGGCACCGGCTTCGGTGGCTTCATTTACTTTTTCACCACGGGTAATCACGGCAACACGAACTGACTGTCCGGTTCCTTTCGGGAAGCTAACAGTGGTTCGGATTTGTTGATCGCTATATTTGGGATCAATGCCGAGACGAATATGCGCCTCTGCGGTTTCTTCAAATTTAGCAGTTGCGGTTTCTTTGAGTAGTTCTAAAGCGGATAACGGTTCGTAGGGACGATCTTCTACTTTTGCTAGCAGTTCCCGCATCCGACGAGAGGGTTTCTTTGGCATTATTTTCTCCTTGGGTCAATAACGAAGCTGGAGCCTCTCCCCAACTCACACAATTAGTTAATCTTTAACGGTAATTCCCATATTGCGGGCTGTACCTTCAACCACTTTCATGGCTGCCTCAATATCATTGGCATTGAGGTCAGGCATTTTGGTTTCGGCAATTTCTTGCAATTGGGCACGGGTAATACTACCCACGGTTTGCCGATTCGGTTCACTCGAACCTTTTTCAATCCCTGCTGCTTTCTTTAAGAGTACAGCAGCTGGAGGCGTTTTTAGGGTAAAGGTGAAACTCCGGTCTTCATACACCGAAATTTCCACTGGAATGACCATTCCTGCTTGGTCAGCAGTTTTAGCGTTGTATTCTTTACAAAACGCCATGATATTTACCCCATGTTGACCCAAGGCGGGACCAACGGGAGGGGCAGGGTTAGCTTTTCCCGCAGGAAGTGCTAATTTAATAAGTGCGACAACTTTTTTTGCCATTGCTAGTCTTGTTTCTCAACCTGATTAAATTCCAATTCCACTGGCGTTTCCCGTCCAAAAATAGACAGTAGGGCTTTGAGTTTATTCCGTTCGGAACTCACTTCTACTACTTCCCCGTCAAAGTCTTTGAACGGTCCACTGAGAACTACGATCTTATCACCGACTGCAACTTTTGCTTGAACAACGGGTTCTTGTTGTTCACTTTGTCGGAAGATGCGTTCTACTTCAGAAGGACTTAATGGCATGGGTTTGACATGACCACGCCCGCGTCCGTAGGGACGTTTTTGTTCAGCACCCACAAAGTTAATGACGTTCGGTGTATTTTTAACCACCTGCCAAACTTGGTCGTCTAATATCATTTGGATGAGAACATAGCCGGGAAAAACTTTTTCTTGGGCTTGTTGGCGACTTCCGTCTTTACGCAGCTTGAAGATTGGGGTTTGGGGAATTGCAATCTGCAAAATCCGATCAGCAACATCAAGGGTTTGACTGCGTTGCTCCAGATTTGCTTTCACCCGTTTTTCGCATCCAGAAGCCACTTGAATCGCATACCATCGTGGTTTACGGTCTGTGGGCTGCTGGAGATTTGGTTCTTCGTTTTGATTGTCTGTGGCAAAACTCATCAAAATACCTGTCCTGCAATCCAAATGAAGAGGTTATCAAATAAGTAAACAATGGTGGCAACCAGAGTAACCATTAAAATTACACCGGCTGACTCACTAATCAGTTGTTTACGACTTGGCCATACGATTTTGCCCAGTTCTTCTTTCGTTCCTTTGAGAAACTCGGCAAGATCGAAGTTACTTTGCTCTTCTTTTGCTTTCACTTCGGGGCGGTTGTTTTTTTTCGGTTCGTTTTTTGCCACAATACAGTCCCCCTTGGTTTCGTTCAGACGAAAAAGTTTCCCCCTGATACAGTTTGAGACTGGTTACAGGGGGGAACAAATAGCGAGCGCGCCCTAGAGGACTCGAACCCCTGACATTCGGTTTTGGAGACCGACGTTCTACCAACTGAACTAAGGACGCACAATAATTGCTATCGCTAATTTAGCCTTTATCTAGTATAACACGCAATATCCCAATTTGTGATCAATTTCGGTTATAAATTTAACTAAATTTAGCGATCAAAGCGTTGTTTAACACGAGTTGCCTTACCAACGCGATCGCGCAAGTAATACAATTTTGCTCTGCGTACTTTCCCCCGACGGATAATTTTAATGTCTTTAATGCGAGGAGAATGCAGTAAAAACACCCGTTCCACGCCAATGCCTTGGAATACCCGACGAACCGTAATGGTCTCATTGAGTCCACCATGACGCTTGGCGATAACAGTCCCTTCAAACGGCTGAGTCC